>JAKSCJ010000113.1 GCA_022360675.1 Lysobacterales bacterium | reverse complement strand
CTCCAAAAAATGCCCGCCACTGAACTATCAAAAGCCAACGACGACAACACCAAGAAGCAGCTGGGTTGATGTTGGTAATACTGAATACGGGCGGCGGTGGAGGCCATTAAATTGCCATGACTCACCGCCACGCCTTTGGGCTTACCGGTGGAACCGGAGGTAAAGAGCAAGTAAGCCAGCTGCTCCTGATGCAAAGGTCGATCCAGGTTTTCGCAGAGAATCTTATTTTTATCACAATCGACGGGTGGCTTGATCTCGACGCTATTGTGATTCTGGGCGTAGGGAACTATCGCTACTGCTTGCTGTGAGTCGGATTCCCCATGGTTTAATAGCTGTGTCTCGGCATCGGCTTCGGCGCTTAAGATTAACGCTAACTGGCCTTGCTCAATAATTTGCTGTAAACGTTGGGCTGGATACTCGGGATCGAGCGTGACATAGGCCGCACCCGCTTTTAAGCAGGCCAACATGGCGATGATAAAAGCCGGGCCACGGCGGGCGTAGATGCCCACATTGATCTGCTGTTCGGTGTTGGCGGTACTCAGGTTTTTCTGGAGCAGATAATGCGCTAAACGATTGGCTTGGCGGTTCAGATCAGCGTAGCTCAACGTGCCTTCTTTAAAGGCCAGTGCTATGGCGTCTGGGTGTTGCTCGGCTTGCTGCTCAAACGCTTCGACTACATTGCTTGTGTTGCCAGTGTATTCATTCTCGGCAACATTACTTGTTGAGTCGGTGGGTATCGTTTGATGACGTAATGCGCTGAGATCTTGCTTAAGCGCATTGTTGTCTTCGGCTAACCATAATTGAATCAACTGTGCATAATGCTTCGCTAAAGTTTCTGCGTAATCTAAAGAATAAGTCTGGGTATCGACCCATAAGTGACCAACTAAGCTTTGATCTTGTTTCTGGATACTGAGCTTGATCGATGTCTGATCAAGAAAAACCGAGTGCTGCGCTTGGGTTGTGAGTTGCTGCCATTCAAAGCTGTAATGGCAGTCTTGCTGCTGTTGCCAAGCGATCTGGTATTGCTCTTGAATGGCTTGTTGATATTGGCTTTCATTGGCAATGACAAGATCTAAGAAACGTTGTTGATCCTTCGCCATGGGTATGGGCAGGTGACATTCGTACACGCCCACCGCAGTGCTCAGTTCATCGTTGCGGCCGTGATGATGCCAAGCTACGGGAATATTTCGATCATCCGATAATTGGCTCAGCATTAACTGCCAAGTGCTAAACAGCAAGCTGGCATATTCCACTTGGTGACGCTGAGCTAGTTCCTGCAAGGCTTGGCTGTGTTCTTGGCCAATAACAAACTCATGGCAGCGATAGCGATGAGTAGCCTCTTGTTTGGGTGCAGAATCCATGGTGAAGGGCAGATGACAGGCATCGATCGCGATGGCTGCGCGCTGCTGCTGTTGCAACTGCTCTTCTTGCCAGTCGATAAAGTCCACGTATTGCACCGCTTCTTCGTCGACCTCAAATTCACCCAGTAAAGCGCTGGCGATAAGATCTAAGCTTGGGCGGTCAATAAAGCGGCTATCGCCCACTAATATTAATTGATGCTGATCGGCTTGTTGATGAACAACAACAGCCAAGCGACAGGCTTGCGACTGGAGCTGTTCAACAATGGTTTCGAAAGCCACGGGCTGTGCGCTGTTGCTGTTGAAGAACAACGGCGAGGCTTGCTCGTGGATTTGTTGCAAGGGCTGTTCTAAGCCCGCCATGTCGACTAACTCGCTGCGCAGGCTTTCGTGGGCTTGTATTACCGACTGGGCTTGTTGAATCCAATGTGCTTCATCATGCGCTTCAATATCTGGATAACAAGCGTATAAATAAGCCGGCATGGCGTTTGGTGTTACGTTCTTCACCGTGGCAGGAAGCTGATAAACAGCCGCCGATGAAGCATCGTTATTAAACGCGGGTAAGCGGCGGATTTGCAGGCCAGAAACCGGAAAAGCTTGCATTTGCTCAGTCATGATGAATTCCATCGTTAACAAAGACATGCCGCCTGTGAGCTGAATGCATCACTGGACGTGCATGTCGGTGTTGGCGTTCTTTAAAGTCGCGTTGTGAAAAGTATTGCTATCAGTGCTTCAATTAAGCCTGTAGGGCGCTGGCTTCGTATGCTTCAGCCATGCCGGTGAGCACTTTACGTTTACCACCATAGGGCGAGCGGGCGTGCACCGAGAGCATGTTATCCAGCAGCACAAAATCACCTTGCTGCCAGGGGAACATCACCATATTGCGGCGATACACATCGCGCAGATGCTCCAGCACTTCAGGCTCTATTGAGCTGCCATCGCCGTAGTAGGTATTGGTGGGTAAATCTTCCTCGGCGAATTGTTGTTGCAGCTGTCCGCTGATCACCGGCGTTAAGGTGGTGACATGGAAGAAAGTGCCGTGGTTAAACCACAGGTCTTCACCGGTGCGAGGGTGTTTCATGATGGCGGGCCCCACCTGCTTGGTGCGCAGGCGATCATTGGCTTTCCATTCGGTTTCAATGCCAATGCTGCGACAGTACGCATCGACCTCGGATGGATCATCGGTTTGAAATACCGTACGCCAAGGCAAACCAAAGCCATCGCCATAGTTGCGCACGTATAGAATCTTCTTGGCTTTAAACTTGGCCACCACCTCGGGGTCGATGTCGCGCAAAATCTTGCGGTTATCGCCCAGTGGGGTTTCGCCACGCACACCCGGTGGGGTGTGGCAACAAAAGTACAAGCGCAGCGGAAACACGGGCGAATAGGCGTGTTCGTTATGGGGAAAGATGGGTTGATCGGCCGGGTAATCGGTGGAGGTGAAAATATTGCCAGCGATTTGCGTACGTGGTGAAGCGCGGAATTTATATTCCAAAGACGCACCCGAAATGGCCTCGATACAACGCTCGAAGTGGGCGGGCTCTTGTACACCAAAACCACGGAACAAAATGGCTCCGTGCCGCAACAACTTTTCTTCAATTAAATTGCGGTATTGCTTGGCCCAGGCCAAGAAGTCGATGCCTTTGGTGGTGGGTGTGGCCAGTAAAAGGTAATCATCGGCGTCGAACAATGGTTTAAATTGAACCAGCTCTTGTCCTAATTGAATTCCTTTACGACGTCGACCTTTAAGGCCGCTCATCCCAGATACAGACACAGCAGATGTGGCCGTCATGTTTGTGTTTCCTCTTTAAGCCTTTTACGACTTAGCGAATTACGACTTAATGAAAAATAAAATGAGTTTGAGTCTTAGCGCTGTGTTTAGGCGCTACGACTGATCCCTCGACGCGCTCGTTTCCCTATACGGCTTTTGTTTTGTTGGTTTTGACGTAGATATTGAAGCGCTTCTTGGGTCATGCGTTGCTTGATCTGAGTCAATGAGGATTCAGGGCTGTGTACCATGGCGCTTAATGCCATCAGGTAAAGCCTTGAAAACTGTTGTACATCAGCCAAGCTTAATGCTTTAGGGTTAAATTTAATGTCGCCACTTAAACCCTTTTCGGTGGCCACAAAGTCCATTAAGAGATCAAACTCCACCGTGCTTTGCAGAATCTCCATTTCATCAATAGCCAGCGCTTTAGCGTCTTTAATCTGCGCTTTATTGCGGGCTTCATCGCCTTGTAAATCCAAGCGCTGCCAAACTAATTTGCACGAGAAAAAGGGCGTGCGGCCGCCCTCTCGAGGTGGGTTTAACGCACTTACCAGTTGATCGAAGGGATAATGCTGATGCTGGTAGACCTGCATCAAATTAGTTTTTAAACCCTGGTAGTAATGACGTACCGACTGCTCGGTTTCTACCTCGTGGCGTAATGCCAGCTGGTTCACAAAAAAGCCCAGCTGTTGCTGCCATTGCAGTAAGGGACGGTTCGCGCTGTCGGTGCCGATGGTGAGATCGTGCTGGCCGGTTTGTTGGTGCAGGGTGAGGTAAAAAGCACCCAATAACACCATGAATGGTGTGAGCTGCTGTTGGCGCGCAAAGCGTTGTATTTGTTCTTGCAGATTGGCTGCTAAAGCCACTTGGTGAACGCAAGGTTCAGCGTTAAGCGATTGCTTTGCCGTGTTAATAGCCTGGCTCACCGATGCCGATAAACTGGTGTTTTGGCTGCCACTGAGCTGTTGCCGCCAAAAGGCCAAATCTTGTTCTGCTTGGTTTTGATTTAGCTGCCTTGCCTGCCATTGGCTGTAATCGTGGTATTGATGTGCCAACTCGGGCAGGGCTTGCTCGCCGTGGTAGTAATGCTTGAGTTCGCGACAGAAAATCTCGGCAGAGACTCCATCGAAAATTAAATGGTGGAAGTTTACTAGCAAATAAGCCGTGTTTTTCACGGTTACGGCGTAGATTTTCCACAAGGGTGCGGTATTTAGCGCAAACTGATGGGTTTGCTGTTGTGCTTTTAATTGTTGGTAACGGGTAGCATCGCACTCAATGGCCTCAAACTGCACTTGCGCCTGGGGATGAATGGACTGTACGGGTTGTCCATCGATATCGTGGAATGAGGTGCGCAGCACATCGTGGCGTTGTGCCACCGCGTTTAACGCATGTGCTAGTTGTTGCTCGTCAATTCCCTGTTCCAACACCACTTCCACCACAATATTGTGATGCACTTGTTCGGGATTAAGTTGATGCAGGAACCACAAACGCTGCTGTTGATAAGACTGCGCGGTGGTGAGTATTTCGTCACTTTTTTGCGCGGATGCTTTGGACTGAATTTCAGTCTCGGTGCGTTCAACGTCGGCTTGGCTCATCAACTGATGTAATGCCTCGGCCAGTTGAGCAATGCTGGCATCGTGCATGAGTTGTTGAATACTTAAGCTTGCGCCGCAATGGTGCTGCACGCGCTTGGCCAGCTCCACAATATGAATCGAATCCAGCCCCAGCTCACTGATCTTCATGGAGGTGGCGATTAACTCCACCGCAATATTCGCCGTACTGGCGATTTCTTGCCGCAAAAATTCGCCACAATCAGCAGCGCTTTCGAAGCGGTAATGATGGTTTTCAGCAGTGCTTTGTTGAGTGGGCTTATGCCAGTGGCAATAGGCTTTGATGTTTTGTTGCTGGTAACGCTGTTTACAGGCGGTGCGCTGGGTTTTACCGCTGGATGTTTTAGTGATGGTACCCAGACGCGCAATGATAATTTCGTCGGCCTGAATGCCTAAGCTTTGATTTAACGCCAAGGCCGAGGCTTGAGCCAGGGTTTCGAACGCTTGTTTTTTAATGGTTTGGCGATTGGGCTCTAAGACCACCACCAAGCGCTCGGAAGGCGCTGAATCTTGGCTGGCGTCTTGGGCTGCTACGGCAAAGGCGGCGATGCGTCCGGCCTGTAGACCATTCACCCGATCGCTGATACCGCGCTCGATATCTTGCGGATAATAATTGCGCCCACGCAGAATAATCAGTTCTTTTTCACGACCGGTAATGTACAAGGCTTGTTCATGTAAAAAGCCGTGATCGCCGGTGCGCATAAAGCGCCCATCGTGGCCTTTTAAGCGTAAATTAAAATGCTGTTGGTTAAGCTCATCGCGATTCCAGTAACCCCGGCTGATCGACGGCCCGGCCACCCAGATTTCGCCCACTTGATCTTCGCCACAAACGGTTTGGGTTTGTGGATCAACAATGCAGATTTGATGACCATTAGCCACCTGGCCGTTGGCCGCCAAACTCAAATGATCTTGTTGATCTTCAGGTTTGGTAACCCGTTGTTGTTGTAAGCCTTTTACGCTCAATGACAAAGTGCTGAGTGCTTCATCGGGCGGATGGCAAGATACCAATAAGGTGGCTTCAGCCAGCCCGTAACTGGGCGAAAAGATATGACTTTTAATGCCCGTGTTCCAACAATGGTGTAAGAAGCGTTCCATGCTGGCCGGGTGCACGGGTTCGGCACCATTAATGGCCATACGAATATTACTGAGATCGATATCTGCCAATTGTTCTTGGCTGATTTTCTCGCAGCAGTAATCGAAGGCAAAGTTCGGAGCTACCATGACGGTGGCGCGGTATTTCGACATATTGCGCAACCACGATAGCGGGCTTTGCACAAAATGCATGGGCGACATTAAGTAACTGCTAATGCCGCTATATAACACCTGAATAACACCGCCAATTAAGCCCATATCGTGATAGAAGGGCAGCCACATCACCAGTACATCGTTATCGCTGGCGTGGAACTGCTCGGCAATGGCTTGTTCGTTGGCCAGCAAGTTGCTGTGGCTCACCATCACGCCTTTGGGTGCGCCGGTGGAGCCTGAGGTGTATTGCAAGAAAGCGAGGTGATCGTCGTCTAGTTCGGGCGTTTGGAATGGCGCTGTGGAATCAACCGCCGTTACCGCACTGGAATCAATAAATACGCAAGCGGCATCGGCTACTCTGTCGCGCAAGTGCTCAACCGTACTGGCAAAGGCCGGGCTGTAAAGAACGGCACTGGGTTGGCAATCGTCGACGATGGCACACAAGCGCTCGAGTTCAGCGGTTTTTTGTTGCTTCGGCGGAAATACAGGGACGGCGATAACGCCGGCGAGCAAGCAACCCCAGAAGGAAATGATATAGCAAGGCTCATGACCCATTAATATAAGCGCGCGCTGACCCGGCGTGATCCCTTGTTGCAGAAGATGCTGCGCCCAACCCATGGCTTGTTGTTCTAATTCATTAAAGCTAATGCAATGGGCTAGTTCGTTCTCGGCATTTAAGAACTGATACAAGGGTTTGTCGCCGTAGCGCTTAGCCTGTTGGCTGACTAATTGGGCCAGGTGATTCAGCCTTTGCTTATTCACAATATTCTTATTCCTTTAGCTTGTGCAGCCTTGCGTGATGCGTTTTGTTCGTACTGAACACATCTGAATTGATTCCGATATCTTTATGATAATTTTTTAAGGTAATGAAAACAATTCTTATTATCATTATAATTTGCAATGAGCTTGGTGCTGGGCTAGCATAACGCTGCCCACGTTCATGGCTTAAGCCTGATGTAGCAACGCTTTCAGGCTTTGGTCATGGGTCATTTTCAACTGGAGGTTTGTGGCAATGTCGCAAGGAGAACAGCAGTTTTTCGCTGTCGTGAATCATGAAGAGCAGTATTCCATCTGGCCTGAAGGTAAAGCTTTGCCGGGTGGTTGGTCCGAGGCTTTTGGCCCGGCGGGTAAGGAAGCATGTCTGGATTACATCGAAAAAACTTGGACTGATATGCGACCTTTAAGTTTGCGCCAGCACATGGCCGCAACTGCCAGCTCGTAAATAAAAATAACTAAGTCTTTAAGCTAATAATCATGAATGGATAAGCAATAACTTATCTGTTGATCGGCTGATGTGAGCATCTGTAATACGCAGGGTTATGAATCGCATTTAAGCGCCATGGAGTGGTGAACAAAAGCGTTAAAGCATGCAGGTTAGAGGAGCTAACTGTGTGGTTTAAACCATCATTCAATCACGTTATTGAGTAAAGCCTGGTACGGGCTTTATGCGTTGTTGTATGAATGGTTCGAGCTTTTATATTCATCAATACCGTGCGGGGATAGGGCAAGTGCCGATGATCAATCTACTAGTGATGATCCATATCGGTGATGCGCAAGTGCCGAGCTTCGAATTCAACAATCTTAAAAAAGAGCCATGGTGATGAAAACAACCACAAAGAATCCGCGTCGCAAACAGTTGGCGGCCTGGATTGGACTCATGCTGGTCTGCCAATTAGGCAGCGCTCAAACCGAGGTGGGCTTGGTTGATCAAGAAAACGAAGAGGCCAATTCACTGGAATCCATCACTGTGGTGGGTGAGAAAGTGGAGCGTAGCCTGCAAGATACCCAATCCAGCGTGGCGGTAACCACAGCGCTTGATATCAAAGAGCGCGGTTACTACACCATTCAAGATGTATACACCGACACGGCGGGTGTGGTTCCCGATGCCGGTGGTTTAGGATTTTCAGTACGCGGTATTCCCTTTGAAGGCTTAGGCGGTAATCGTTCGTCTTCTGATGTGGTGACCGTGTATATCGACGGCGTGCCGCAAACCAATAGCTCGGTGAACTTCAGCCCAGTGCAGTTGTGGGATGTGGAGCAGGTCGAGATTTACCGTGGTGCACAGTCTACGGTACAAGGTCGTAACTCCTTGGCCGGTGCGGTGATTGTGAACACCCAACGCCCTACTTACGATTACACCGGTAAATTCCGTTTCACCGGCGGTCGCTTCGGCACTTTTGGTGGTTCGGCGGCGTTGGGTGGCGGTATCGTGGACGACCGTGTGGCCTTCCGCGTGGCGGTAGATCACTTAAGCTCCGATGGTTATATCGATAACGAAACCCTAGGCATTGACGGTAACGAAACCGAGTTCAACACCATTAACGCCAAGTTGTTGTTCGAGCCTTCGGACTACACCGATATCTTATTAATCGGTAACTACGCCAGTGCCGATCATGGTGAATTGGCCAACGATACCACCCAAGGTAGCCCGTTCGATAACAACGTTTTCCAAAATATCGATGCCTTCCGCGATAACAAAGTCAGCTCGGTGGCTTTGCATATCGATCACGAATTTAATGATCGTTGGTCTTTGGCCAGCATCAGCACCTTCAGTGATACCAAAGATGACTCGCTGTTGGATTTAGACCAGGCCGAAACCCGCAGCTTAGCCGGTGAACTGCGCGACGACACCATCAGTGTAGATCGCAACACCGATATCTACACTCAAGAGTTGCGCTTGGCCTTCAATAATAACGACGACCTGCGCGCCCATTTAGGTTTTTATTACTACGGTAATAACGAAGACTCACGCGTGTTGATCTCGCAAACAGCGGCCGATCGCGTAGACCCCAACTTAGAGTTCATTTACGCCGATGGCTTCCGCTTTAATTTGCTCACCAATAGCGATGTAGAAATCGACAACTACGCGGTGTTCGGTGAGGTGGAATGGGATATCGACGATCACTGGACCTTAGTGGCCGGTGCACGCCAAGACTTCGAAGATAATGAATCGGTGGCCAGCAACGTGGCCAGCAATGTGACCGCGTTTAATGGTGCCAGCCCGCAGGTGGATGCCTTATTGGCCGGCCAATTAGCGGCGCAAAACCTGCCGCGTAACGAAACCGATGCCAGCTTCGATGCCTTCTTACCCAAGCTGGGTATTGTGTATAACTTTAATAATGACTTCTCCTTGGGCTTCACCGCCCAACGCGCTTACCGCGCCGGTGGCCGAGTCATTAACTTAGCGGCAGGCACCCAGGTCGAATACGACCCGGAATACACCAATAACTTCGAGTTATCTTTCCGTGGCCAATGGCCGGAATACGGTATTACCTTGAACAGTAATATCTATTATATCGACTGGGAAGATCAGCAAGTGACCGTGTTGTCTGATCCCGACAACGCGTTCTCGGGCCAAATCGAAAACGCCGGTGAAAGTCACCTGGCCGGTATCGAAGTGCTGTTGGATTACCAAATCAACAGCGAGTGGAATTTCTACACCTCCACCTCGTTTAACGATACCGAATACGACGACTTTGTATCGTCCACCAGTAACCTCAGCAACCGTGATTTCCAAGACGCACCGGAATTTATCACCAGCTTTGGTTTTAACTACTACAATCCCATTGGCCTAGGCGCCAGTATCCGTGCCCGCTATCAATCCGATAGCACCGCCGTTTACGAGGTCGATGGCCTCGGCACCGTCATTAACGAGCGTGAAAACGATTCCTTCTTCACCCTCGACCTCACCATGACCTATGAATGGCGTGAGTGGTTATTAAGCGCACAAATTAATAACCTCTTCGACGAAAACTACATCACCAACAACCAAACGGCTCGCTTTGTCGACGTTGGCGCGCCGCGTTCTTACTTAGTATCGTTGCAGTATGAGTTTTATTGATGGGTGCGTTTGGAGTTTAGGGATGTAATGATCCCTTGGGTTTGATTAAAAAGCCCCGCAGAAGTGGTTTCTGCGGGGCTTTTTTTGTGTTTGTGTCTTTGGATGTGGGTGGGATTGTTTCGCCGCCACTAGACTTTTGTTTATAGCTGCACTCTCGTGCGGCGGCGACACACTTTTCCCAACAGCG
>JAKSCJ010000503.1 GCA_022360675.1 Lysobacterales bacterium | reverse complement strand
TGCTGCAGGTTCGCTGCATCATCAACTAATTTGTTTTGAGCAAGAATGTGACTGCATCGCTGACACGTCGCCTGGGTTACGTATTTGAAAACCCCAAATTGCTAGAAACTGCACTCACCCATCGTAGTGTCACCAAACACAATAATGAGCGTTTGGAGTTTCTGGGCGATTCAATCTTGAATTGCATTGTTTCTGATTTGCTGTATCGTGCACGGCCGCAAGCAACCGAAGGCGATTTAAGTCGTTTGCGAGCGCGCTTGGTGCGTGAAGAAACCCTGGCCGATGTGGCGCGTACACTGGTGCTAGAAGATCATCTGCGCTTAGGCGAAGGCGAGTTGAAAAGCGGCGGCTTTCGCCGTGCTTCGATATTGGCTGATGCTTTCGAAGCTATTTTAGCGGCGGTCTATTTAGATGGCGGCTTTGCGGCCGCATTTAAGGTTGTCGAACAACTTTTCACACCATTGTTGAATCAGTTACCGGCGGCCGAAGCCCTGAAAGACGCTAAAACCCGCTTGCAAGAGTGGTTACAAGCGCGCGGGGAGCCTTTACCCAGCTACGAGCTACTGGAACAAAGCGGCCCCGATCATCAGCGCAAATTCCGTGTTTCTTGTGTTGCAGGCCAAGGCAAAAAAGCTTGGCAGGCCACAGGAACCAGCCGTCGTCGGGCAGAGCAGGCCGCCGCCGAAGCAGCCCTGACGGCACTTAGTCAATCTGGAACATCATGACAAGCGAATTCGACGACACTGCCGAGTGGGCAGAAAACAGTGACTACCGCGCCGGTTTAGTGGCCATTGCTGGTCGCCCCAATGTGGGCAAATCCAGCTTGGTGAACCGCTTAGTGGGGCAGAAAGTCAGTATTGTGACCCACAAAGCGCAAACCACCCGTCATCGTATTGCTGGCGTGGCTAGTTTTCCCCAAGGCCAGCTGGTATTGCTGGATACACCGGGAATTCACCGCCAGGCCAGCAAAGCGTTAAACCGGCAAATGAATCGCACCGCTGAGAAATCGCTGAGCGATGCCGACGCTGTGGTGATGGTGGTGGAAGCCGGCCGTTGGACCGACGAAGATGCCGACGTTTATAAACGTGTGTTGGCAGATGGCCGCCAAGTATTTGCCGTGATCAACAAGATTGATCGGGTGAAGGAAAAAGAAATCCTGTTGCCCTTTATTCAAGAACACTTCAGCGACGAGCGTTTCAAAGCCGTGTTGCCTGTTTCTGCCAAAACCGGCGCGGGTCTGGAAGAAATGATTAATACACTGGTTGAGGCCTTGCCTAAGAGCCCGCCGCTGTATCCGGTGGATCAAATCAGTGATCGCCCGGTGCGTTTTTTATGTGCTGAACTCATTCGCGAAGAACTCATGCAGCGCCTGCATGAAGAGCTGCCCTATGGTTTAACCGTGACGGTGGAGCAGTGGGAGCAAAAAGAGCAGGGTGTAGAAATCCGCGCGGGGGTCTGGGTTAATCGCGATAGCCATAAAGGCATGGTGATTGGCAAAGGCGGTAAGGTATTGAAACAAGTGGGTAGTGCTGCCCGTCATCAAATCGAAGAGCTGCTCCAACAGCGTGTCATGCTGCACACTTGGGTGCGTGTGCGTACCGACTGGAGCGATGACGACAAAGCCTTGAGCCAACTCGGTTTCGTTGAAGAGTAACGAACAGGGCGCACAGCAGTAGTTTTGCCACCATGAGCCAACGCAGTTTCATGGCGTTCGTATTACATCGACGCCCCTGGCGCGAAAATAGCTTTTTACTCGAGCTGTTGAGCCCGGATCAGGGGCGAGTGGGTGTGGTGGCGCGCGGAGCCAGTGGGCGAAAAAACAATTGGCGGCAATGTTTACAGCCCTTTCGCCCACTCCAAGTGTTTGTTTCAGGCAAAGGTGAGTTGGCTAATTTGAATCAAGCCGAAGAAGTGGAAGCTTGGGCACCGTTTCAAGGCGATGCTTTGTATTGCGGCTTGTACATGAACGAACTCACCATGCGTTTGCTGCCACGCAACGATATCCACCCCGAACTCTTTCAGAGCTACCAGCTCAGTTTACGCCACCTAAAGAGCGCCACTAATTTGGGTGTTCCCCTGCGTTACTTTGAGATGAGTTTACTGTCCGCTTTGGGTTTTGGCTTACAACTTGAGCATGAGGCGGAAAGCGAAGCACCCGTAGCCGCCGATGCTTTTTATCGTTACGACCCTGAAGCCGGGCCCAGGCGTACCCAACTCAGCAACGCTTATGCGGGCGACAGTTTATTGGCATTGGCGCAGCAACAGCTTAGTACTGCGCGCCAACGCCGCGATGCAAAACGTTTACTACAGCAGGCTTTGGCACCGCATTTGGGTAATAAGCCGCTGGTCAGCCGACAGCTGATGAAAAGGAGATAATCAATGACAGGCACAGCACGGCGCGCCATGCGCTTAGGGGTGAATATCGATCACGTGGCCACCTTGCGCCAAGCACGTGGCACCGACTACCCCAATGTGTTGCAAGCAGCTTATGTTGCCGCCGATGCCGGAGCCGATTTGATCACCGTGCATCTGCGTGAAGATCGTCGCCATATTCAAGATCGTGACGTGGTTTTGTTACGCGAAACCCTGCCGATTCCACTGAATTTGGAAATGGCACTGACCGCTGAAATGGTGGATATCGCTTTAAGTGTCAAACCCGATTGGTGCTGTTTGGTGCCCGAAAAAAGAGAAGAACTCACCACTGAGGGTGGTTTGGATGTCACCAGTCAACAAGCGCAAATTAAAGCGGTTTGCAAACAACTCCAGGCCGAAGGAATCAAGGTGTCGTTGTTTGTCGACGCCGACGAAGCCCAATTGCGTGCCAGCCAGGCCTGCGGGGCGAATGCGGTGGAATTGCACACCGGTCAATATGGCGATGCGAAAAAACATGACCAGCATGGCGGCACTGCCGAGGCGCAAGAACTAGAGCGCATTGCTCAAGCGGCACAGTTGGCCCAGGAGCTGGGTTTGGGTGTGCATGCGGGCCACGGTTTGCACTATCACAATGTTCAAGCCATTACCGAGATTGATGTGATCCAGGAGTTGAATATTGGCCACGCCATCGTCGCGCGTGCAGTGTTTACTGGACTGGATCAGGCCGTGCGTGAAATGAAGCGCTTAATGCAGCGCGCTTAACCGGCGTTCAACTAGCGCTTCAATTTTCTTTCGGCCAACATATTCCATCAATATTTATTCATCAATATTTATTGATCGGCGCGCTTGGACACGACTCCAAAGCGCGCTCGATGCCTGTTCTAGCATTCCCGTTACCAGAACATCAGCTGCTGATGACTATCCTTTAGGCTTTGCTTAACGCCGGAATGAGCGCCTCGGCAGCTAGTAGCCATCGGCCATAAAGTGCATCTAATTGTTCCCATTCGCGCTGGCGCAAGCAGTTTTCCAACTCGAGGCTGGTCACTTGCATGGCTTTCGCGCCGCAATAAGCCGAGCCACCCACCAAGCGATGCACGGTTTCCGCAGCTTGGGCTACATCGTTGGCTGCCAGTTCTTGGCTTACTTGAGGAATTCGTTTTTGGATATCATCACGCAGCATGGTGCGTAGCTCGGTGACCAGCTCGGTATCGCCCATGGCTGCGGCGTAGGCGCTTTCGTCATCGAGCATGGGTAAGGTGTTGAGATAATCGTCACCATCCAATGCCGCAGGGCTAATGTGGGCTGCAAATAAGGTTTCTAATTGGCCAGCATCGAAGGGGAGCGGGAACACCCAGTCGAAATGCGCGTCGTAAATAGCGAGTTGATCGCCATCGTACTGGGGGTTGAGTAATGCGATACGCTTACCGAACTGATCGCCTTGGGTGTTACGCCAGATCTCAAGCTCGCAGGCTTGATCTAAAACGATAAAACTGTAGGCATATTCGGCACTGTGGGTGCCATGCACGACACGAGGAAAAGCGCTTGCGTTGGTGTCTTCTTTTTCTGCTTCTAAAGCTAAAGCCAGATCGACGGCATAGCGTTGGCAATAGGCGCGAATGTTCGCGGTGCGTGCGCCGTGACGATCGACGAAAAGAATGGAGCATTGACTCATGGCGATCCTTTGTTTGCTTTATGCGAGCAGGTGCCAGAATTTTACTGTGCGGTGGCACCGTTCGGCGGGTAGGGGTTGTGCTGTTACCGTTCCTGCTATCGCCCTCAATGGCTGCGATGAACGAAGCGGATCGTGCTCGTTTGCAATTGTCCGATTTCCGCTGGGGTGATGTCCAGGTTGGACAGTTCCTTTGGCAAACAGGCGCTGACTCGCTGGCCTGGACATTGCAACTGCAAAACTTGGCTTATGGTGAGCTGGCCTTAGGCAATCTCAGTATTGATTGCGAACAATCGGCTGACCCCATAAAAATGAGCTGCTCGCAAGGCCGCTGGCAGTGGTCCATTACTTCACCCGACGGTCAGCAATATAGCTATCAAGGACAGTTGCAGCTTGATCTCGCTCAAGCCCAGTGGTTGCGACTTGAAGCGGCGGGCTTGCAGTTATCGGCGCGTGGCCAGGGTGAGGACTTACATTGGCAATTTCAACTGAGCAGTGATGATTTATCGCAATGGATGGCTTGGTGGCCAGCTAGTTTGGCAGTGCAGCCTGCTATTTGGCAGGGTGGATTATCGGTTTCCGGTTCGGGTAGTGGGCAGGCTGCGCATATTGCCTTGCAGTTCGAGAATATGGATTTCGACTCGGTCGACGGATTAGTCGCCACCGGAGCCATGAATATGGCGCTGGAATTTGATTTGGCATGGCACGAACAAGGCTGGCAGTTGCAAAGCCAGGGGCAGGTGGGACCGGGGGCGGTGTTATGGCACGACTTCTATGTCGAATTTGCCGAGCGTGCCGCTGAAATGGCAGTGAATGTGGGTTTTGACCGCCAAGCCAATAGCTATTATGTAGAGCACCTGGCTTGGCAGGATGCGCCAGCGCTGACGTTGGTGGGGCATGGTTTATGGGCCGAGCAAGCCTTGCAAGATTTACAAATCGAGGCGTTGGAATTTGATCTGGCCGCTATGAGCCAATCGTACTTAAGTGGTTTTTTGGCTGGCGCCGCTCTCAGCGATTTAGAACTGGTAGGTCAGGCTACAGGCCAGTTATCGATGCAGGCTCGTGATGTAGCCGCATTTCAACTGCAACTAAAAGATATTGCCGTTACTGATGGGCGCCAACGTTTCGCGATTGCCGGGCTCAACGGTCTGCTCAATTACGGAGATCCTTCCCGGCTTCAGCATTCCAC
>JAKSCJ010000505.1 GCA_022360675.1 Lysobacterales bacterium | reverse complement strand
GGTTGGAACAAAGCCTGCCACCAGGCATGGGCGCTACTTTGAGGTGCCGCGTCGGCTTCTAGCTGAGGACTTAAACGCGCCCACACTAAGCGGCCGTAATGTTCGCTGCGCTCGGGGATGGGGGCGTTGTCTAGCTGTGACAGCTGGGTGCAAAGTTCATCAAAGCGTGCGCTGAGTTCTGTATCGGCGGCCACTTTTTGGGCCAACTGTGGATCTTCAGCTTCGCCGTAGTACAGCAACACCAAATCATCGTCACTGATGGTGGCGTGCTGTGGGTGTTTGGGGTCGTGGGTAGGAAACTCACTCATGACCAGGGCTCCAATGCCAGGCGCAGTTTTTTGACTGCGCGAAAAATCGCTTGCTTACAGGCGCTCTCGCCCAACTCCAGGGCGTGGGCAATTTCGCGTATGGAATGACCTTCGAAGTGGCGCAAGCTCAAGGCGGCGCGCTCGATAGGGCTGAGTTGCTGCAACAACTTTTGGGTGCGCTCTTGAATTTCTTGCTGCTCAGCGGCGCATAGGCCAGCCGGCTCGGGGGCCACTTCGGGTAGTTCGCCGGTTTCGGTGGCCACTTCTAAGTGGCGTTTGCGGCGTAGGTGATCCATGGCGGTGTTCACCGTAATGCGGTGAATCCAGGTCCGCAGACTGGAATCTTGTTTAAAGTCTTTCAGCTTGCGGTACACCTTCATAAAGGTGTCTTGCACCACTTCTTCGGCCTGGGCTTCGTTTTGCGTGAGGCGAAAGGCCAAACGAAACATGGCGCGGCTGTGGTGCTCCACAATCAGGCGGAAAGCGGCCTGATCACCCTGCGCGGCGCGCCGGATGTGTTGTGGGCTGAT
Organism: Lysobacterales bacterium; assembly: GCA_022360675.1. GTDB lineage: Bacteria > Pseudomonadota > Gammaproteobacteria > Xanthomonadales > Wenzhouxiangellaceae > JAKSCJ01. The sequence continues at coordinate 13,469 of JAKSCJ010000505.1, read as the reverse complement.
GTCGGGTGGTGAGATGTCGTTCATATGCAGGCTTGGACGCAGCTTGCGACCAACTGGTTAGCCTTCAGTTGCTGAACCTGGGTGTCAGCATGAGGACGCGACGGGCGCGCGTCAATGTTTGCATTGAGTGTCTTAGCTGTGGTTTCTAGTGTTGCTGGTTGACTAGGCTTTTTCTTTTAGATCGCCAGCGACTTTTTGTAAGCACTGCTGTAACGTGACTTGCGATTGGCAGTATTGCTGCCATTGAATCACTTCTTTATCGGCGGCGCTTCCGATCAGCTTTGTGGCGCGCTCGTAGAGGCTGGGTTCGTTATCGTTATACAAAGCCATGGCTTCTTGATGATAAGCCTCGGCTTTCTCTGGGTTTGGCGTAATGCCCCTTCCGCCATCGCGAAGTAAAGTCCACATGTGTGAGAGCGCACCGGCGTGCTGTGGATCTTGTTCGCGAACTTGGCGGTAATAGCTTAATGCCTGGGGCCAGTCGATCCTGCCAAGCCAGCCATGCTGGTAAGCCTCGCCCATGGTGTACAGGGCGTCGACTGAGCCTTGCAAGATGGCTAGTTCTAGCCATTCCAGCCCTTTTTCATTATCGCCCAGCTTGGTGTTCGTGCGTATGTAAAATCGACCCAAATTATGCTGTGCCCTCACATCCCCTGCTTTAGCGGCTATTTGATACAAGCGAATCATCTTAGGCCGCGTTTCTAGCTGGCCCGCGACATCCAAGGCATAGGCCAGATCGAAGGCGGCTAAGGCATTGAACTGTTGCTGTTCTTCATGATATCGCGCTAATTGCGTTTGCACAGAAAGTACGCTGAGTTTCAATAAGTCGGCCGGGTAAGCGCTTGCCGGTGTAGGTGCCATGACTTGCGCCTCTAGCAAGCGCGAAAATACGTTTAACTCATCGCTGTCGAGTTCAGGGCTCAGTTGTTTATACAGCTGAACGTATGCACCTGTTTGCGTGTTGTCGTTAAGTGCCAGTGGGCAAAGCTGTTGAGCGAGACGCACGACGGTGTGATTGGTGTTGGCCTTATTGAAATCGGCACAGCTCTCGGCATTTAGTACGCTGCCATCGCTGCTGCTTTTGAGCGCACGAGCCAAACTGTGCTCGGCATGGCCTAAATCGGCAGCGGTAGCACGCCATTTTTCGTACGCTTGAGCGATATCGGTGTGCTGCTGTAACGGTTGCGATAATGCGAGGATTTTATCGATCACAGCCAGCTGTTGGCTCAGCGCCTGCTCACCGTATTCGCCGTGCTCGGGTATGGGCTCGAACTCGGTGCTGAGCTGCTGTATTTGTTGCAGGTTAAATTCGTATTGATTAAAGCCGGTTTCAAGCAGACGCTGCTGGCGCTGGAGTGAGGGCTCATCCAAGGTGTTAGCCTGAGCTAATGCCTCTAAAGCTTGTGTTGCGTTGGCCTCAATATCGGCACGCCCTTGATCGTAATAACGGGCAATATCTTGCCAGGCTGCCGTGAACCCCCGAGTTGCCGCTTGCTGGTAGTAGTTAAAGGCTAGCTCAGTGCTTTGTTCTTCAGGCTGATGTTGGTCGTGGAGTTGGGCGAGTTGATACCAGGTATGCGCGGCTTTAGGGCTGTCGCCTTGTTGCTGTGCGGCTTTTAAATACCAATGTGCTGCCTTTTTGATGTTAGGACTAACACCTTCGCCATGTTGCCAGATTTGTGCCAGACGTAGCTGCGCAGGCAGGTAATGGGCTTCGGCGGCGGCATGGTATTGAAGAATGGCACGGGCTTGATTGTTAGTGACGCCCTGCCCCTGCTCAAGTGCTTGTGCCCAAATAAATTGCGCTTCGGGGTGTTGCGCTGCGGCGGCCTGCTTGATGGGTTCCAAGGCCAGGGCTTGGTCGCTAATGCTGCCACCGAGGCGTTTGTCGGCTTGAATGCGCAATATCATGGCATCGATATGGCCTTGCTGAGCGGCGGCATCGAGTTGATACAGCAGCAGTTGTTGTTGCTCGGCACTTAATGGTTGCTGCTTATTAAGTTGTTGCTGGCTGTTTTGAAACAAACCTTCAGCGCTGCCCACGCTTAAGCCTAAGCGCAAAAGCGTTTGCTGCTCGTGTGCAAGCTTGGTGTGCTTAAGGCGGTAATCGATACTGGCTGCATCGCCCAGCTTGGCGGCTTTATTGCGCCAGTATCTTGCCTTCTGTTGGGCGTCTGGCACGGTGTTGTTTGTGGCGCTAGTCGTGTGCGCTGCGGTTTGTTGCTCGAAGTGCGTCACCAGTTGGATCATGGCGTGGCGATCATCGTGGTGAGCGGCGCGTACTAACCATTCCAATTGGCCCAGTTCGTCCTCTTGTTGTTGTGCCCAATGCCGCATGGCATGGGCGGATTCCGCATCGATAGCTTGTGCCAGGCTGTCTTCGTATCGAGTTTTATTACCGGGATCGAGCCGTTCTTCAAAGTAGGCTTTGCGCCAAGTGAACTCAGCAGGATTGAGTTCGCTTTGTGCCGCACTCATGAGGGCTTCGGCGCTATCTTCACCGGCATCCATGAGTTGTTGTTCAATCAGCAAGGCTTTGAGCAATTTAGCTTGGGCGCTGTCTTGCTGTATAGCGGCATCGACAATGCCGGGCAGAATTTCATCGCGATTACTGATGAGATCCGGGTCATCTAACATCCACTCAATAATCTTTAAGCTCGTTAGAATGCTCGATTCGTGTTGGTCGTACAGTGCTTGTACAGCAGCCACGGGTGCTTCTGAAAATTGAATCAACGCTTGTGCGTATTGGGTAGCGCTTGAGTAACGGGTGGTGTGCACATGCTCAAGAATACAAGCTGCCAAATGTTGGCGGCACTGGACGTTGTTACTTAAGTTTTTACGCTGAGCCCGCTGTGTGGTTGTGGGATTGAAGTAAACGAGATATTCCGACTGCGCTTCGGGATGCCACACCAAACTCAGGATACGTAGCTGCTGCTGATCCAGAATGCTTTCGTACTGGGCATCCATTAAAGTCCAGCCTTGCATACTCACAAAGGCCAGGGCATCGGTGAGATTGTGAACCTCAATGGCGAGTTCTGGATAGCGAGCCGCAGAATAACCGTAGCGTTCGCTATGTTCGAGTAAAGCCACCACCCATGCACGCAAAGTTTCGGTGCGTTGCTCGTTAAAATCGTTACAGTGCCAGATGACTCGCCATGGGCTTAACAGGCTAGGAAATTCGTTGCTGAGTTGTATGGCATTGCCCAAATGCGCATCGCAACTTTCTGCTAAATCGTCGTCCCAGGCATCCTCCATCCAACGCTGAATACGCCCTAAAGCAGCGCTGTCGAGTGCCTGTTGATCGCGTTGAAATTGTATCGCTGCCTGGCGCGGATGTGGGATATCGATTTCCACTCGGTTTGGTGCTGGCGGTGCCCGAAACCAAAATGCCAAGCAGGCGACGGCTAATGCCAAGCTAAGTGATAACAAGGTACTGATCGAGTGCGAGCGTGCGGCAGATAGTGCTGGTGATAACACGGTTCGAATCACTGCTGGCTGAGCCTGTATGTAGATGTTGTTATTAAAATTTTATTGAAAAAGCAATGCGCTAAGCTAAGAAAATCGTGGCTTTGCCGTTAACCTTTAGCGCTGATAAAGCTTGGGTAAAACTGGCTATTTAAGTGCCCAGTCTAACAAGCATTAAGGCTAACAAACATTGAGCTATTCGCGAATGGTGTTAGCGCGATGGATGGCTTCGGAATGAGTCCTGCCTGAACGTAGGAAAACGACCTGTTTAGGTGTAGGTTGATGCTGTGGTAACAGCGGAACGAATGCCGATTTTGTGATTGTTTACGAAGTATGTCGTATAGTGGGGATACGGCATTCACTGAGGGAGGGTGTTGGTGATGTTGCGTTATCTTCCGGCAACTCGAGCGCAGTTGCAGAGTTTTTGTTTGCTTTTTCTTCTAATTACCAGTGTGAGCACGGCTTCTTGGGCCTGCTTAGATGCCAAGCAGCGAGGCCAAGTGGCTCAACACGGCTTGGGTTCAGTCATTGTTGGCGCGGCACCTGCTGAAGCGGCTGCGGCCAATGCCTCCAGTGCCGATAGCACGTTTCGTGGGCAGTTTAATGCGCAGGCTTCGTGGGCGCAGATTCAATCACCGGTGAAACAAGCGCGCCAGCAATTGGCCCAGCGCTTGGCTTTGTTGGATGAATCACCGCAGTGGACACCAGCAAAAGGCCACGGGGTGTTGCTGGCGCCCAATCAAGATACCGGCGACCAAGACACGAGCAACCAAGAAACCGGCACCTTAATGGATGTGCATCCGGGTCATAGCGGTGCGTGGTCTAGCCCCGAGCGCGATGGCGAAGGCATTCAGGTGGAAATCCTCAGTGCTGAGCGGGCTTTGGTGTTTTGGTTTACCTACGATGAGGTCAATGGCGCGAATAATGGCAATGGCCAGTTTTGGATGGGTGGCACCGGGCGTATCGAGAATCAGCAAATTATTATTGACGATGTAGTCAGCACCAGCGGCCCGGTGTTTGGAAGTGAGTTCGACCCTAATGCCGTGCAGCGCACGCCATGGGGGCGTTTTGTCGTTAGTTTTAACGATTGTGGCAGCGGCCAGGTGGAATACGAAGGTCGCGAAGGTTTCGATTCAGGCACCATTGCCATCCAGCGTTTAACCGGTAACCCGCGGGTGCCTTGTGGTGCTGCGAGTAGCGAATTTCTGCCGCCCTCCGCCGATGTTCCTGGCGTGAGCGGTAACTGGTTCGACCCTACCCACGATGGCGAAGGTTGGTTTATTCAAGAAATCGCGCCTGGTGTGGCGGGCTTCAGTTGGCTCACCTATAACCAACATGGCGAACAAGCCTGGATTTTAGGTGTGGGCTTTTGGAGCGGCCGTTCGTTGATTGTACCGGCCATGCAAATTACTGGCGGTACGGCCTTTGGCGATGATTTTAATGCGGCCGATGTTCAGCGTGAGCCTTGGGGTGTGGTGCAGTTTGTATTCGATACCTGTGACCGGGCCACGCTGGTTTACAACTCGCCGATTGATGGTTTTGGCAGCGGCGTACTGCGTCCGGTGCGTTTGACGCAATCCGACTTTTTACCCTGCGCATTTAGCGAATTGAAAAATTTGAGCGCGGGCAGTTGGCAGTTACAAGGTGGCGCGCCGGAATTATCCGAATTACCAGCCACAGTGCTCAACGACGATATCTACATTGGTGGTGGTTTCCGGGGTGGTTTCCAGAGTCGTCGTGAATTCTGGCGCTATACGCCAGCCACCAGCGCTTGGCAACAACTGGCCGACCTGCCCCAGCAACGCGACCACGGCATGATGACCACCTTTAATGGTGAGGTGTATTTCCTGGGTGGATCTTTGGATCAATCGCAATTAGGTTCTACCTGGCGCTACATTGCTGAGGAAGATCGCTGGGAGTTCCGCCGTGCCATGCCTCATCCTCGCTTTGCTGGCGGTGCGGTAGTGCACGAAAACTATATTTATGTCTTAGGCGGCATGCAGCAGTTTATTGATCGTTATGATCCTGAGAACAACGAATGGGTGAGCTTTGAGCTGCCTGAGACGGCAGGACGTGATCACTCGGCAGCAGTTATTTACCGTGATGAGATCTGGTTGTTAGGCGGGCGTCGTGCGGGTCGTGCCCATGGCGTGGTGGCGGTGTTTAATCCTTTAACCGGGGTGGCGCGCTCGGCACCTAGAATTCAGCATCCGCGCAGCGGCTTTGCCGCCGCCGTGATGAACGATCAAATCGTTGTGGCCGGGGGTGAAAACTTCATGCCCTTAGAAACGACGAATACCGTGGAATACTACTCGCCCGAAACCGATAGCTGGCAGTTTGCACCCAGCCTGCCCTCGGCAGTGCATGGTGTGAGCGGCGTGAGCTTTGATGGGCGTTTCTTTGTGATGCCGGGCTCCATTAGCCCCGGTGGCATCAATAACTTAGGCCAAATTCAAATCTATACACCGCAACCCTAGCTTAGGTTGGCAAAACGGGGCCGTGCATCAGCACGACCCCGTTTTTTATTCCAAGCCGCTTCTATTTTGCCTTCTGGCGGCAGAATCTTTTACTCTGCCGAGCGCTTATTCCAAACATCGTTTTTAAGCTTGGCGATTAACACGGTTAGCGAGAACATACCCGTGACTGCATTGGCCAAGATGATGGCCAAATCATTTAAATACAGGCCATAACCCAGCCAAAACATGATGCCTAAATTAAAGATGATGTACATGCTGAGCGAGATGGCTCGGGTATCTTTAGTTTTAAGCGTGTGAATTGCCTGGGGAATAAAAGAAGACGCGGTACAAACAGCGGCCGCATAGCCCATCCATTCTAGATTCATTGTTGTTGTCCTAAAGCGTAACGGCGCAGTAGTAATCGTGCGCCTTAAGGTAGCGATATTGGCGTCTCATAAGCGCCTTTTTTAGCGGCAAGAGGCAGAGCTATACAAGCCGGAATGCCGTGGCTAACATTATGATTAGCCACGTAAAACAGAGCAGTCGGCGGGTGTTATTCGGCGGCCGGGGCCGCAGCGTTTTGCTGGGCTTGTTCGGCAAATAGAAAATCCAGGCTTTCGGCGGCATGGCGGCTGTGAGGAATCACAATGGAGCCTCCCACCATCATGGCCACCGACATGGCCTCATCGATTTCTTCCCGGCTCCAGCCTTCTTGTACGCAACGCTCCAAATGGTAGTCGATACAGTCGTTGCAGCGCAGCACCATCGAGGTGGTGAGACCCAGTAGTTCTTTGGTCTTGGTGTCGAGGGCACCATTACCGTATACGGTTTTGTCCAAGCCAAAAAAGCGTTTAATGGCCAGGCTTTTGGTATCTAGTACGCGCTCGTTGCCGTGTTCGCGGCGCGCTCTGAACTCATCAAAGCGTTCACTCATGTTTCGTTACTCCATTACTCAAGGCCGCTGCTGTCGAGGCCTGGATCAATCGTGGCCGGTGTCTGGGCGAAAAAGTCCAACACCGCCTGTCGCTGATTCATGGTGTCTGAATAGCCAAGTTCAATGAGTTCGCGACAAAAAGGCGCTTCAAACAGTAAAAAACTAGGCAACTGCATACTCTGCCCCCAAGCGCCCACGCTGCGTAATAAATAACGCACGCTGGGCGGCATGTTGTGGGCATGGCGGCGGGCGATTTCGCGCAGATCTTGGCTGGGCCGTAAAACCAGAGTGTGGATAGGGCGCAAGTGGGTTTGTTGCCGTTGCTGCGGTGTAAGTAGCTCTAAGGTGCGGTTGATGCGTCGTAAACGTGCTAGATCGGCATGCAGGTTATCCATGAAGATGACATCGAGCATGTAGCCAGCAATTTCGCCCACGCCCGGATACTCGGGCAAAGCTTGGGGGGTGGGTGTTTCTTGTTCGTCACGAGTGCCGATGATGAGAATCTTGCGTGCACCCAGATGTACTGCCGGGCTCAGCGGCGCCGTTTGACGAATACCGCCATCGCCGTAGTATTCGTGCTCGATGGCGCGCGCTGGAAACAGCAGTGGCAACGCGGCTGAAGCCAGCAGGTGATCGGCGTTGATGGTGCCGGCAATGCCTGCACGGCGGGTGCGCTGCCAAGGTTGAATATGCTGCTGGGCCTGGAAAAACGTGGTGGCCTGGGCCGAGGTGTAGCTGGAGGCGGTTACCGCCGCACCGCGCAAGGCTCCGTTGTCGATGGCGTGTTGTATGCCAGCGCGCTGGAACTCGTGGTGCAGAAACTGAGCTAGGGGTTGGTTATCGAGTAATGATTTGGGCTGGCGACCAAAGCGCCCGCCCACCACCATGCTGCTGAGCCAGCGCCAAGCGCTGCTGAGCGCGGCGCTAGGAGTGCTGCGAAAGATTCGACCGCAGTACATACTGCCCCAGAAATGCTCTAAGCGCTCGATACCGCGCGCAAACTCGTGGGCGTGGCTGGCCAAAACGGCTGCGTTAATGGCACCGGCTGAAGTGCCGGTGATGATGGGAAATGGATTGACGCTGCTGTGAGCTAATTCCCACACCGCTTTGACCGCGCCCACCTGATAGGCACCCCGTGCCCCACCGCCGGGCAGCATGAGTGCACAATCGGCGTTATTTAGGCTATGGTGAGAATTAAGATTTGGCTGCTGGCTCATATTTTGTGCTGGTTTCACGACGATCTGCTGATCGCCATCTTAGCGCGATATGATCGTGATTTAGCCGAGTTTTATTCGCTGGTGACTGTATTTTTGTCGCCTCGACGCCTGCGCTCAGCCGCGGCCGAGTAGAGTGCTATAGCTGGTTTTGTTATATTCACGCATGCTTGGTCAAGGTTGCTGCGGCCATTGGGGGCGAGGACTTGCGGCTGCAGGTCTTTGATTTATTCGAATGGGTTGAAAACCACACGAACGTGCGGTGAAAAACAATTCATTTGTCACCATATGGTTGGGCTCGACAGGTTTAAGCGCCCCGACGTTTGGCCCTGTTACTGTTTACCCGGTCATTGTTAGCAGCCGGTAAAGGTCACCATTGAATAATTACACTTCAATATTTGAAATGAGTTTCCCGGAGCACCGGTCATGAGTAGCGAGAGTGATAAGCGCCGTCGTTTTGACACCCTCGTCAGGGAGTTCTCAACGGACTTATACCGTTATGCCTTGTGGCTTTGTAACGACCCCGCTCAAGCCAATGATTTGGTTCAAGAAACCTTCATGCGTGCTTGGCGAGCGTTGGACAGCCTAAAGGAACAAAAGGCAGCAAAGGGGTGGTTAATCACCATTTTGCGGCGCGAGCATGCACGCACTTTCGAGCGCAAGGTTCCACCTTTGGTGGACGTTGACGATGTAGTGATTGCCGATGAATCAGGGCAAACACCCGAAAGTCGTGCTGAGGTGAATATGTTGCGGCAAGAAATTGCCAAACTGCCACCGAAATACCGCGAACCACTCTTGTTACAAGTCATAGGTGGCTATAGCTGCGACGAAATTGCGCAACAGCTGGGTGTCACTAAAAGTGCTGTGATGACGCAATTATTCCGGGCCCGTGAAAAGCTCAAAGTAGCTTTAAGCGCGCCGGGTGGAAAAACGGGTAACGTGCATGAATTATCTTGAGTTTAAGCGTCAGTTAATGGTTGATCCTTACAGTAAGGATCAAGATTTTCTGGACGCAAAAGGGCGTGATGCTGAGTTTGCCGAAGCCGCAGATGAAGCCGATGCCTTTGAGCAATCATTGCAAGACGCATTAACGGTGGAAGTGCCGCCTGGTTTGGCCGAACAAATCATGTTACGCACCTCTATCGAAGAAGGTCTGCGCGATCAGCCTCAGGTTGCCCAGCAAAAAGTGGTGCGACCCATGTGGCCCCAGGCATTAGCCGCTGGTATTTTTGCCGCTGCGGTCACCGCCGGTGTCATGAGCTGGCAGCACGCCACGAGTGCGGGCGGCCCCGGTAGCATGGAAACCTTTGTGGTGGATCACTGGCAGCATCATGGCGATGCGACCTTGCAGCAGGCCAGCACTGAGTTTTCCAGTGCCCAGGAGCTGCGCCAGGTATTGGCTTCAGTAGGTGTAGAGGCCACTGAAGAGTTCTTACGCCAGATTCGCTATGGTGCCAATTGCCCCACACCGAAAGGTAAAGGCGCTCACTTGGTATTAAACACCGAGCATGGCCCCATTACCCTGTTCTACGCACCGAAGGTGGAAAGCGGCACCAGCCGTATGAGCATCGACGATGTGGTTGCTATTTTGGTGGAAATGCAAAGTGGCTCTGCTGCTTTAGTGGGTGAAGAAAAAGACGAAGATTCCATGCGCAAAATTGGCGACATGATTAACGAGAATCTGCGTCCCATGAGCACAAATACTTAAATTCAGGTACTTAAAGCACGCACCGTGGCTGCCATCATGGGCAAGCACAGCACCTGGCTCATGTAAATGTCTAAAACTAAAAAAGCCCCGCATTGCGGGGCTTTTTTATTGGTTCTTCCTTCAAAGAAAGAGAACTCGTTCTGGTACTCACTTAATACAAGCTGTTATTCGGCTTCATCCGTTTCTGGGTAACGCTCAAACCACGACAAAATATAGTCGGTCTTGGCAATTAACTGGCTAGGGCGGCCGGAAATAAAGTGCGGTGCGCCCGGCACACGAACCAATACGCTATCGATCTTGCGCAGCTTCAAGGCTTGATAATACTGCTCCGATTCTGAAATCGGGGTGCGATAGTCGGCTTCACCAGTTAGTACCATGGTGGGCGTGCTGACATTACCCACTAAGGATAAGGGCGAGCGTTGCCAATAGTTGGCTTGGTTTTCCCACGGTGGGCTATCGAACCAGTAGCGATAGAAGAAGGTGGTGAAATCGGAGTTCAGCACAAAGCTGGTCCAGTTGATGACCGGCTTGGCCACTACGGCCGCTTGGAAGCGATCGGTTTTGCCGATAATCCACGAGGTTAACACCCCGCCACCGCTGCCACCGGTAACATATAGCTGGTCTTCACTGGTGAGGCCGCGCTGCAGCACGAGGTCCACGCCACTGATGAGATCATCGTAGTCTTCGCTGGGATAACGATGGTGAATTAGATTGGCGAATTCCGCGCCATAGCTGGTGCTGCCGCGTGGATTGGTGTACAGCACGATGTAACCCGCCGCCGTAAACAATTGGTATTCGGCACTGAAGCGGTCACCATAATTGGCAAAAGGACCGCCGTGAATTTCTAAAATCAGCGGATATTTTTTGCCTTCTTCATAATTAGGCGGATACACCAGCCAACCCTGGATCTCGCGGCCATCAAAGCTGGAGGGATAACGTACTTCTTCTACGCGACCCAATTGCTTATGGGCCAACAGGTCTTCGTTCAGTTGGGTGAGGCTGCGTGCTTTACCGCGTCCATTAACGAGCTGTAAGTCGCTTGGCCGCTGCGGATTGCTTTGGGTGTAGACCACAGCACCTTTGTCGCTTACGGCAAAGCTACCGCCGCCGTAGGGGCGGCCTAAGCTGGTGCCACCCACGTTATCGGCGATGGTGCTGAGTTTGCCCGAGCGATTTAACCGTGCCAGCTTGCCGTTGCCGTTATCGTCGTACTTGATGATCAAGCTACGGCCGTCGGCCGACCACTCGTAAGCATCGATATTACGATCTAAATCACCGCTAAGCAGTTGGATGTCATCGCTACCAAGCTTACGAATGTATAACTCGGTATTGGTGTAACCCATGTGCTTATCGTCGAAACCTAACCACGCAATGGTTTTGCCATCGGGCGATAACTGCGGGCTGCGATCCGGGCCGTAGCGCTCGGTCAGCTGAGTGACTTCCAGTGAATTAATATCGAGTCGATATAGCTCGCTGTTCTGCGGTTCGTATTCCCAATTCTCGAAACGGCGGCCAGAAAAATACAAAGACTGGCCATCGGCGCTCCATTGGGGATTGCTATCGTGGGGGAAGTTACCCTGGGTCAGCTGACGTGCGCTGCCGCCCTCGGCGGAGATCACAAACAAATGGGTTTGGCCGTGGGGTAAAAAGCCCCGGCCATCGGCGCGAAAGACCGGACGATCGACGACCTTTGGCGGATCAGCCCAGTTGGCACCTTTGGGCGCTTTCAGTGGTTTGATTAACGATGGGCCCGAGCTGGGCACAAAGCGCGCGAAGGCAATCCAGCGGCCATCGGGTGACCAGCTGATGCCCGACGGACCCTGGGCACCTTGGGTGAGCTGGGCTTCGCGGCCGGTATCCAGCCAACGACGCATGATCTGCGGACGATTCTGGGCATCGCGACCGATGTAGGCAATGCTTTTGCCATCGGGTGCCCAGCGGGCCGAGCCATCGTTACGAGCGCCGGTGGTGAGCGCTTGCTGGCTGCCTGAATCCACATCGATCAACCACAAATTGCTGCGTACACGATCTTCCATGATGTCCATGAAGTGACGCTGGTACAAAATTTGCTCGCCATCGGGCGACCACTGGGGCTGATTGGCGAATTCCAAACCAAACACATCTTCGCGTTGGAAGAAGTGTTCGTTTTCGTCGTTTTCGGCCTGGCTGTTGAAGCTGGCGCTAAGGCCACAGCTCAATACTGCGGCCAGAGCCAGCGGCGACCAACGGCCGCCGCGTTTGCTATGGGGGGAAGTGCTCATCACAAACCTCATGGTGCTGCTTGATCGCCAATTGTGCGCTCAAACAACTGATAAATGCGGCGGTATTCGTCGTACCAACTCTCTGGATAGACGAATCCATGGCGCTCCATAGGATACGAGGCTAATTCCCAGTGATCTTTCTTCAGCTCGATTAAGCGCTGGGCTAAACGCACTGAATCTTGGTAGAACACATTGTCGTCCAGCATGCCATGGGCGATGAGCAGATGGCCTTCCAAGTTCTCGGCAAACTCGATGGGTGAGCTTTTCTTATACGCTTCGGGATCATCTTGCGGCGTATTGAGAATATTAGAGGTGTAGCCGTGGTTGTAATGGGCCCAGTCGGTAACCGGACGCAAAGCAGCTCCAGCGTGGAAGGTTTCTGGCGCGCGGAACATGGCCATCAAGCTCATGAAACCACCGTAGGAGCCACCGTAAACGCCCACGCGATCGGGGTCGCCATTGTGTTCTTCCACCAACCAGCGCACACCGTCGATCAGATCTTCTAACTCGGGGTGGCCCATTTGGCGATAAATGGCGGTGCGCCAGTCGCTGCCGTAACCGCGTGAGGCGCGGTAATCCATGTCGAGCACGAGGTAACCTTGTTGGGTGAGCAGGTTGTGGAACATTTGCTCACGGAAGTAGTAAGGAAACTTCAAGTGCGTGTTTTGGGTGTAACCGGCACCGTGAACAAACAACACGATGGGGCGCTTACCGTTGAACTCACCTTGTGGTGGATAGAACTTGGACCAAATGGGCTGCTCCACACCGTGCTGGGAAGGCACGCCAACAATTTCCGGCGCTTGCCATTGCATATCGCTGTAGGCTTCGGTGCGGGTATCAGTGAGTTGGTTCATGCGCTGGCGAGTCATGTCGAGCACAGAAACCTGAGCGGGCACATAAGAGCTAGACCAGCGCAGTAGTAGTTGCTCGCCATCGGGCGATAGGCTGAAGTCTTCTACGCCTTTCAGTTCGGTCATGCGCTCGAGATTGTCGCCGTCTAGGTCTACGCGGTAAACATCATATTCGCTGGAATGCGAGCGATTACTCAGCACGAAGACCTGCTGACCATCGACGCTGAAAACGGGGCTCATGACTTCAAACTCGCCCGCGGTTACCGCTTGAGCTTTCTTGGATTTCAACCCCAGGGTGTACAGATGGCTGAAGCCGCTTTCTTCCGATAAATACCACAGCTTCTCGCCATCGGGAGTCCAGCCGAAATCGTTGAACAGCCAGTTGATCCAACCTTTATTGTGCAAGCGATGGCGCGGCGTTAGCTTGGCTTTGCTGGCGTCTACGGTAACAATCCAGCGATCTTTATTGTCGATGGATTGCAGTTGAATCGCGGCGATATCGGTGCCGGGTTGCCACTCGGCACCCACCAGTTGCACTGAACGGGGCTCGGCTTCTTGCTCTTTTTTGCTGCTTTTTTTG
>JAKSCJ010000424.1 GCA_022360675.1 Lysobacterales bacterium | reverse complement strand
TGAGGATCGAGCAAAGCGCGCCGATAGATTCCCGCTTGATCGGAATACATCAAATACAATTGTTGATCTTGTGCCAAATAGGCCCGCTGCACACCCACCTCGGTGATGGCCTCAGGCACTGCCGATAAATCGGCAGGTAAGCGCCAAATTTGCACACCTTTACCCGCTAACAGCGCGCTATAGATCAACCATTGCCCATCGGCACTTACCGACAACGCGAAACCTTGGTGCGGTAAGTCCAGGCGGGTCACGGTTAATGAGGCCAGATCCAAGCGACTCAGCCACTGCCCGCCCTCTTGATAATGAACGAAGAACAGCGCCGAGCCATCAACATTCCAAACCGGCCACGATGCGCGGCCGCTTTCAGGCTCATAGAGTTTGGTCAGTTTGTCGCCCGACAAACTACTGCGCCACAGGGCACCACGACCACTGCGATTAGAAACAAAAGCCAGCCACTGGCCATCGGGACTGATGGCAGGGTTACTTTCATACTTGGTCGATGGCACCAACACTCGACCAGAGTCATCAGTGGCTTGTCGTGCTTCAGTTTGAGCGTCAGTATTCTCGGCATCTTCTGTCAGCTCGTAACGCCAAAGATTAGCTTCATAGGCGGCCACCTGAAAAGCCACCGCACTGGTCTCGCTGGCAATACTAGGATACTGACTGCCTCTGGCACCTAAAGAAACGGGCTCTGCGGTTGCGTTAATCGATAAACGCCACAAACCGCGCTCGCCACTGCGATCGGAATCAAAAATAATGGCCTCGCCCGAAGGGAGCCAGTCGTGGCTTACGGTAAATTGGTGATCGTGGGTCAAAGCACGCGCGGCGTGATTGGCGGCCAATTCTAAAAGATAGATTTCCCGATACGCTGGCGTGCCACGGGAGAAACTCAAATACCGACCATCGGGCGAAAATCGCGGGCGCGCATCACTGTGGTAGGCATCGGCGGGCCGTGTGATTTGCTCGCGGCTGCCGTCGTTTAAATCGATAAACCAAATGGCACTGGCCGCAAGGTGTTCCGCAGCGGCACTGACCGCCAGCTGACTACCATCGGCCGACCAATCCAAAATCGGCAGCAACCCTTGAAGCTCGCATGGGCCCAAGCGTCGGCGCGTTTCATCGAAGAGCGCCAGCACGACCACCTCGCAGCGATCGCCATCCACCTCGGCCACCGCGATATGCGTACCATCGGGCGAAAATACTGGCGATAACTGGTGGACATCGGCATCAATCACACGGCTTTGGTCATTATCTTGGGTCGATAACAAATGCACCGCATAGCGTGCATCGTCTGTTCCCGGCTCCACCACTGCCACATAGGCCATTTGTAAACCATCGGGCGATAAAGCCACAAAATGCTCTAGGCCCGGAGTGGCCGTCATGCGCTTGGCAGAAAACGATAGATCGAAGGCATCGCCAGTGGCCAAATCGGGATGATCGCTTTCGTGATCGGTCCATAGCAGTAACATAGCCACCATCAAAGCACTGGCCAAAAAAGCGGCAATGATGAGCAACCACAACAGCGAGCGCCGTTGGTGCACTTCGTTTTCCGCCGGATTCAACGGCTCGGCCTGTGCATGCTCAGGAACAACGAGTGCGGGTCTTATCGTTTCAGATTCGGTGATTTCAGGCTTAGCGATTTCAGGGCCAGCCGCCTCAGGAATAGTGGGGTCGCTCGTATTGATCGCGGGCAGCATCAGCTCAGGCAAGCCGATCTCATCGCTTAAGCAGCGGACCTCGGCCACACAGCGGTACCCTACTTTCGGCACCGTGGCGATAATGGCGGGATCGCCGGCTTTATCCTTGAGTAACTGGCGCAATTGAGAAATTGCCCGTGATAGTGCTTCTTCATTCACTACCCGCTGTTCCCATACCGCATCCAGCAGCTCATCGCGACGCCAGACCCGACCGGGCTCCGAGACCAATACCGACAGCAAGCGCGCTAAACGCGGCGGCAGGCGATGCTGTTCGTCGTCGCAGCGTAAATCGCCACTGCCCACATGCAGAGTCCACTGATTGATTTGATACACCGAAACGGGGCTCATGCGCCTTAACCTGTTCCTTTTTTCATCGCCAACACTAACGCACCACACTGATTTTAAAACAGTTTCTTCATTGTGGAGAAAAACAGGAGCTTTTGTACAGGCTTTCTTGGTTGATCCGGCTCAAG
>JAKSCJ010000021.1 GCA_022360675.1 Lysobacterales bacterium | reverse complement strand
TGCGATACCACCTGCTCACGGCGTTGTTCGGCATCGGCCAACACATAGGCTTTTTCCAACACCGATAAATAATCCGCCGGGTTGGCAATCTCGTGCTCGCCACTGGCGTGGATGCGATGGCCACGGGTGGTACGGCCGGCGGTTTTATCCAGCACGCTCACCGGCAACACATCGTTGCCGTGTAACACCACCAACCAATGCACCGGGCGCACAAAGCGGGTGTCGTAATCGCCCCAACGCATGGGTTTGGGCACCGGCAAACCATCAACCGCTTTTTGCAGAATCTCGGGCAGCAACTCAGCCAACGCCTGGCCGGGCTGGGTGAAGCGGTGATACAGCCATTCACCCTTATCGGTTTTTAGGCGTTGCACTTCGTCGATGGAAACCCCCACCGAGCGTGCAAAACCCAGCGCGGCGGGCTTTGGCTCGCCATTGTCGTCAAAGGCTTGAGCCACGGCCGGGCCACGGCGTTCCATGTCGCGATCGGGCTGGCGGGCCGCTACTTGCGGAATAACGCAGGCCAAACGACGCGGCGAGGCATACCAGCGGGCCGCTGTTGCATCATGAGGAATTTGCGCTTTATCTAAGCCTTGCAACACCCCTTTAAGCAGTGCTTTGGAGAGTTGATTCAATGCGCCGGGCGGCAATTCTTCGGTGCCGATCTCGATTAACAGATCTTGGCAGTCCATGTTCTCGTTCATTTGCTCAGCCATTATTCCGCGCCTCCGGCTTGTTGTTGGGCACGGCGCAACACGGGAAAGCCCAGCTCTTCGCGGCGCTGGTAGTACAGCTCGGCCACTTTTTTCGCCAAATCGCGTACACGTAAGATGTAGCGCTGACGCTCAGTCACCGAAATCGCTTTACGTGCATCCAGCAAATTAAAGGTGTGTGAGGCTTTTAAGACTTGATCGTAGGCGGGTAGGGGTAAACCTTGTTCCACCAATTTGCGCGCTTCGGACTCACAGTTATCGAACCAGCCGAACAACGCTTCCACATTGGCTTCTTCGTAGTTGTAGCGCGACATTTCCACCTCGTTTTGGTGGAACACATCGCCGTAAGTCACTTCGCGGTCGCCGTGGCGGGTCCAGATCAGGTCGTAAACACTGTCGACACCTTGTAAGTACATCGCCAGACGTTCTAAGCCGTAGGTGATTTCGCCGGTTACCGGTTTACATTCCAAGCCGCCGGTCTGCTGGAAATAGGTGAACTGGGTTACTTCCATGCCGTTTAACCACACTTCCCAACCCAAACCCCAGGCACCTAAAGTGGGCGATTCCCAGTTGTCTTCCACAAAGCGGATATCGTGCACATCGGTATCGATACCCACCGCGCGCAGCGAGCCCAGATATAACTCTTGGATGTTATCGGGCGAAGGCTTTAACACCACTTGATATTGGTAGTAGTGCTGTAAACGATTGGGATTTTCGCCATAGCGGCCGTCGGTAGGGCGGCGGCTGGGCTGCACATAGGCCGCAGACCAGGGCTCAGGGCCAATAGAACGTAAGAACGTGGCAGGATGGAAGGTCCCCGCACCCACTTCTAAGTCTAAGGGCTGAATTATGACGCACCCTTGGGCGGCCCAATATTGTTCGAGTTTTTGAATGAATTCTTGGAATGTTAATCCGGACATGGCCCTGGCCTGTCACTTAAAACCTCTCAGTATAAATGAAGCGCCTGCCAGCGGGGACAAAGCGGCGCAAAAGTCGCGCCGAAAAATGGTGAAACGGAACCACAAAAAGGCCTGGCGTTAAGTCCAAAACCATTACAAACCCGCCAGTACCTCAAAGCGCTCCAAAGAAAAACACTCTCAATTTGTTAAGTAAACGTGAAATTTCAACCCTCTAGCGGCTGATTTTTCGCTGGATTTACGATTTTCTTCGCAATCACAATGACGATATTGTTATATTGACAAACCGCATTACGCCGCCCCCTTTTTTGCCATGAAACCAATCCTCATGCTCAAAACCGGCTCAGCACCTGCTGCCATTGCCGCTAGTCACGGCGACTTCGAACAATGGTTTCAGCAGGCGTTGAACAGGCAAGATCATGCTGTCGATATTCACGTTATTGATGCTCGCCAATGGGCTAGCGCTGCACAAGCAAGCGCCGTGAATGTCCAGGATTTCGCAGGCATTGTGGTCACCGGCTCGCCAGCCATGGTGTCGCATCAAGAACCCTGGAGCGAAGTCACAGCCCAATGGTTGCAACGTGCCGTGGCTATGGAGGTTCCAACCTTAGGGGTTTGTTACGGCCATCAGTTGCTGGCGTATGCATTAGGTGGTAGCGTTGGGCCTAATCCTTATGGATACCATGTGGGCACCACCACCATCGAACTGGCCCAAGCCGGTCACCAAGATGCGTTGTTAAAAGCCTTTGCACAGACACCGCATGCTCAAGTGACCCACATGGAACGGGTACTTTCCTTACCCGAAGGTGCCGAAGTTTTAGCCACCACCGCAGCCGATCCGCACCACGCCGTGCGTTTTGGATCTTGCGCTTGGGGCACTCAGTTTCATCCCGAATTCTCGGCGGCCATTACCCAGTCGTATGTGGACGAACGCCACGCTGAGATTCGCGCTTCCGGATTGGACCCTCAACAGGTTCGCGCACAAGTTACAGAAACGCCCGCCGGTGTCGCATTGATGCAGGCGTTTTTACAGCAGTGCCTGCAACACGCGCAGGTAACAGCTAGCGTAACCGCGTAGGGAGTCGCCCAGATGAAATGTATTCAGTTCGCTAAAACACTTTCTCGCAAAGCTTCTGGTCAGTGCGCCTGGGTTCAATACACCCGAGTTGCGCTGCTTCCTTTGTGCATCAGTACTAGCTTAAACGCTGCATCTCCGGGTTCTGAGTCAAACACCACCGCCACAGCTTTTACTCCCGCCTACACCCAGGCCCAAAGCAATCATCAGAACCATCGCCACGCAGCGCCTGCGCTGGATCTCACCCAGGTTCAGCATGTGGTGGTGGAAACCTGGCCTGCCGACCAAGCCCAGCTGCAGTGGTTGATGGATCATTTCGATGTGTGGCGGCAGAATTACCGCAATAAAGCTTGGCCGGTCCGTTTACAGCCTAAGGACTTAGAACGCTTAGACGCCCTGGG
>JAKSCJ010000331.1 GCA_022360675.1 Lysobacterales bacterium | reverse complement strand
TGGCGTAGAAGGGGGTGAAGTACCACACGGGTTTGATGTGCTCTGGAGTCACCAGCGGATTAGCCGGCACGAAGTTATCGTGTTCCAAGAACAAACCACCAAACTCAGGGGCAAAGAAGATTACAAACGCGAACAAAATCAAGAACATGCCCACACCGAAGATATCTTTAACGGTGTAGTACGGGTGGAACGGAATACCATCGCGCGGGATGCCGTTTTCGTCTTTGTTTTTCTTGATTTCGATACCGTCGGGGTTGTTTGAACCCACTTCGTGCAGCGCCATGATGTGCACAACGACCAGGCCGATCAAGGCAATGGGCAGCGCAACCACGTGCAGCGAGAAGAAGCGGTTCAAGGTGGCGTCGGAAACGAAGTAGTCACCACGAATCCATTCCACCAGCTCGGGGCCAATTTTCGGCACTGCACCGAACAGCGAAATAATTACCTGAGCGCCCCAGTAAGACATCTGACCCCAGGGCAGTACATAGCCCATGAATGCCTCTGCCATCAACAGCAGATAGATGAACATACCGAAGATCCAAATCAGCTCGCGCGGCGCTTTATAAGAGCCGTACATCAAGCCACGGAACATGTGCAGATACACCACCACGAAGAACGCCGAAGCACCGGTGGAGTGCATATAGCGCAAGATATTGCCGTACGGCACATCGCGCATGATGTATTCGACCGAGGCAAATGCGGTGGCCGCATCGGGCTTGTAGTGCATCGCCAGGAAGATACCGGTAATAATTTGGTTGGCCAGCACTAACAGCGCCAAAGAACCAAAGAAATACCAGAAGTTAAAGTTTTTTGGCGCGTAGTACTCGGCCATGTGATCGCGCCATAGATGGCCGACCGGGAAGCGTTTATCAACCCACGACATCAAGGCGTTTACATTACGATCAAAGCTGCTAACGGGACGGCTCATCAGGCGGCTCCTTCGGCGGGATCAATACCGAGCACCAGGGTGTCGTCGCTGGCGTAGCTGTACGGCGGAATCAGCAGATTCAACTGTGCCGGAACGCCTTGGTATACACGACCAGACAAATCGAAGCGCGATTTATGGCAAGGGCAGAAGAAACCACCTTTCCATTCCGAATCAAAGGGCTGAGGACCAACCTCAGGCACTAATTTCGGTACGCAACCCAGGTGAGTACAGTGAATGTTAGCAACCAGATATTCAGGACGCAGTGAACGACCTTCATTCTTGGCGTATTCTGGCTGTTGATCAACCTCGTTAGAATCCGGATCGCGCAGACGATCACGAACTTCCGGCAAGGTCTCCAGCATTTCTGGCGTACGACGCAGAATGCCGATAGTTTGACCGCGCCATACGGCTTTCATCATTTGACCGGGTTGCAGCGGAGCCAGATTGACTTCCACCGGGCCACCGATCAAACGTGCTTTCGCACTAGGCTGCCAAGATTGAACAAACGGTACGGCGGCAAAACCAGCACCAACCGCGCCAACGACCGCGGTGGTCCAGGTTAGAACCCGCCTACGACCGTGATTTACGCCTTCTTCAGACATGCGGAACTCCCACAAAGCAAAGCGGATCGTTGTGACAACAACCGCGCGGTAAACCGGACCCTTTAAACACCCTAGCCCGGGTCACGATGAACCTCACACCACACCTTTTCAGCCCATAATGGCCATCGGCCAGCCGATACTGGAACCGACGATCAAATTAGGACCAAAATTGCCCGGTATAAGGCGCGCAATTATCCCCACACGAAAACCCTGTATTGTACTCGAAACAAAAATACCCGCACAAACCCCGCACACAGTACAATAGCTTATCGTTGCCACCTCCCCCTGGGCGAATCACTTTTGAAAACACTCTCCTTTATTATTAAATCGGTGATCTTGGGCATGGCCGCCGCCTTTGTGGCCGTGTTGATGTGGCCAAATTTATTGGCCCAAAAAACGCCACCGCCGGTGATTCAAACCCTACCTGCTCCCCCGCCAGCCCCCGCCAGCTATGCCGAAGCGGTGGAACGTACCGCACCATCAATGGTAAGCATCTACACAGAAACCCTGGTTCCGGCACGCCCACCCAGCGGGGTCGACAGCTATTTGTTTCAGCGTTTTTACAGTCGTCGTTATGCCCAGCCCAAACACGGTTTAGGCTCGGGTGTGATTGTTGATTCGAATGGCTACATTTTGACCAGCAACCATGTGGTGGAGACCGTAGACAACATTATGGTGGCACTGTGGGATGGTCGCGTGGCCCGCGCCGCGATTGTTGGTAATGATCCGCCTACCGATCTGGCCGTTTTGAAAATCGAGGCCGACAACCTACCCAGCGCCGTGCTAGCCGAAGACCACGCCCTGCGCGTAGGCGATGTGGTTTTGGCCATCGGCAACGCCTTTGGTCTGAGTAATACCGTCACCATGGGCATCGTTAGTGCCATGGGCCGCACCGACTTAAATATTTCCACCGTCGAGAACTTCATCCAGACCGATGCCGCCATTAATGCGGGCAACAGTGGTGGCGCGCTCATTAATAGTGAGGGTCAGGTGGTGGGTATTAATAGCTCGATCCTGCCCCAGCGCTTGGGCGCCCAAGGCATTGGTTTTGCCATTCCCGTGGCCATTGCGCGCATGGTGATGGAACAAATTATCGAATATGGTTCGGTGCAGCGGGGTTGGTTGGGTGCCGAATTTACCGATTTAGCCCTGGGTCGGCTCATTACCGCCCAAGGCACCCAGGCCACCGGCGGTGTCGAAATCACCGATGTAGTCACCTACAGCCCGGCCTGGGATGCCGGATTACAACCCGGCGATGTGATTATTCAGGCCGATGGCGAAACCGTGGTATCGAGCCGCGAACTAGGCTTAAAAATCACCGAAAGCAAGCCCGGCAGCAAGATTCAGTTCAATGGGTTTCGAGGCGGGCAACCTTTTAGCGTTGAAATCGGCCTGATCCAAACACCACCCATCAGCTACCCTAGCAGCTAATTCAGTCGCAGCTAAATTATTAATTTAGCTGCGATTTTTCCTTTCTTATTTATGTCGCTTTAGCGCTTATGAGCTGAACGGCAATCAATAAAACATTTAAATCAGGCATTTTTTATAGCCATTTCTTATTATGCTACTTCGGCATACGCTAGCGTATGGCAACCGTCATTTCTTGAGAATTCAGTATATTCAGGCCTCGGATAAGTTTCATTTGGACTACACTAATCAGAGGCTAAGGACAATGCAAAAAGGAATGATCGTTATTGGCGCGGCCGCCGCGTTAATCAGCAGTGCCAACGCATGGGCATTAAAGCCCGTTGAAGAGCGCGATTTACTGGCCCAACGCGCCGTTGCCGCTTTAGCCGCGCAACAAAACGAAGCTAAATTACAAGACAGCTTAAGCAAACACACCGATGGATTATCGTTTGCCAGCTTCTTAGATATCGCCGGATTAGCACCCAACACCCGCGCCATTAGCGAGCTGCACATGGACACCGCCGAAGTGTGGGTTCAACAAGGTGCACAATTTGGCAGCCCCACCTTAGTGGCCTACCGCCCTGCCGGTGACGAAGCCAGCTGGACGCACATCCCCGCCTACGATCTCGACGGCAACAAAGTGAGCTTAGATGTTAACGAAGAGCCCTTTGAAACCGTTTTAGTGATCGAAAACCGTGGCGGCCTGGCCATGATGGAAAATGTAGACCGCGCCAACGAATTACTTCGCGAAATGGGTCTGCAATACCAAGCGCCTGAAGTGAGCAAAGCGAAAAGCTTCAACGACCTGAAGAATGAAGACACTCGCGCTGGTTCCGTGGTAACCACCCGTTTGGATCGTATTCGTTTGAAAGACGACGAAGAGCCATGGATCTTAGGTAAAGCCGAAATCTACGCCATCACCGCCGGTGTATTCGACAACAACCGCGCCAACATCCAAATCGTCGGCATGCCGTACCTGGATCACAAAGACACCACCTACTACCCGCGTCAAATCGTTTTAGATTGGCGTAATTACGATTTCGCAGCGGCCAATGTGCTGATCTACGAACAAGACGACAACACCAGCTACCAAACTCTGGTTTCTGTGATTGTTCAAGCCATCGGCCAAATCGGCTCACTGGCAGGTGTTCCCGCCATCAGCGCGATTGCCACCATCACCAACACCATTGTTGAAGCCCTGCCTTCTAGCTTCTTCACCAATGACGACGACTTCGTTGATGCCTACTACACCTTAGAGCGCGATCGTAACTATCGTAACTTGCGTGGTGCCGGTAACAACGCCAATGCCGACTGGAGCCGCTTCGTTCTATCGAACTAAGCTGCGATAACGGATTAAAAAATGTTGAAAGCCAAGTCCCTCAACGCTTGGTTTTCGACCCGTTCGCCTCGGCAACGCTCGTCCATCGCCGAGGCGAACAAAGCTGAATCACCAGAAATAACGCGCTTTTTACAACTGCCATTAATGATAGCAGCCTGAGCTAGAAGCCAAAAACCAGCGCGAGCACTTCGCTGCATATTAAGTTCGCACTGGTTAATAAGCACTGGCATATACGTTATTAAAGGTGAAACGGTCTTTCCTTGCGAAACACCGGGTTGATGTTCAGCCCGGTGTTTTTTTATTCCTGAATTCTACGACTCAGCCTCATACGTCAGTCCAGCTCAATTTGTCCCTTTAAAACCTTACCGATCGGTTCATCTTCGGTTAATCCTGGCCGCTTTAAGATCAAGTCATCGTCACGCCAAGCCCAAAGCACAAGGCCCAGCACAGCATTAAAGTCGAGCAGCGAGGATCAACAGATGAACAACCATAAACCCAGCCCCATCGAATCCATCGGCGAACCCCTGCCCGCCCAAAGCAAAATCAACCTAGACAACATCCTCGCCCGAGTGATCTTTTCCGTGTTTTATGTGAGTTTGATTATGGGCTTGTGTTTATTGGGGCGGATTTTGGGGTGACATCAAATATCTTAAAAAAAGCGCACTTCTTCAGTGAAGCAGGGCTTCCTCCAAAACTTAAGAAGCCCTGCAACCCTTGATAAAATTCAGTTTATGTTAGTGCACGGTGCAGTAACTTATAGTAGTTTACATTTCCTCGATCATCCTGATCACCATGATCAAGCCCCAATAAAATGAGTGATGCAAAGTAATCCCGCCACTTTCCAGCCTCTTCATCTTTACTTTCGACATCTTTATCAGGTGTTAGTAAAAATTTATTTATTGCTTCCCCCAACTCCCCCATTTCAGCTAAGTTACGCTCATACCTTTCTAGCAACTCAGCTAAATCACCAGGAATTAAGTTAGAGAAACTCTCCCTAAGCTTTGCAAGTTCATTCTTAAAAACAATTGCGTTCTGACCAACAAATTCTGACGGAGAATCAGGTTCTAACCGCTTTTGTTTGTAAAGATCTCCGACAAGCTCAAATATTTCCTTTCGA
>JAKSCJ010000329.1 GCA_022360675.1 Lysobacterales bacterium | reverse complement strand
TTTTTTTATGTATACGATAAGCGGTTGATGTTTTTTTATTGGGTTCTTGAAATTTACCTTTACTGTTTTTGTTTAAATTTTTATTGGCTTCACGTCATCAATCTCTTTGCATCAGGCATGCGCCATGCTTTTTGTTGCAGCATAAATTGTTCACCTTGTCAGTATTCAAAAAACACATGCTAAAAATCGCTTGTTCGGTGTGGGTAATGTGATATTAATAAACACGTACGAAGAAATTAGTAATTCGTTGAAACGATGTCATAAGCGCTTGTAAACGTTAAATGAAGTCAAGAGCACACGGTGGTTTTAAGAACGAAGTGTGCAACGAAGTAGTGAGTACGATTAAGGGAGGTGCCCAATGAAGAAACGTCAGATGTCATTAAGTCGGGCGATGCAACTAGCACTAGGAGGATGGGTTGTTGTAGCAGCTTATACTTTGCCTGCAACAGCGCAAGATCAAGATGATCCCTTATCAAGTAATGAAGTTATTGAACTCGATCGCTTGGTTACTGGTTCGCGATTAATTAGTCAGGTCGATATTGAAGGTGCCGCACCGGTCACTGTGTTGGATCGCGGCGATATTGAACGTGTTGGTTTAAATGATCTCGCCGAAATCATTCGAAAGCTGCCATCAATTACCGGCTCTCCTTTGAGTACACGAACCAACAATGGTGGCAACGGTGCTTCTGCGGTGGATATTCGTGGTTTAGGCCCTGGGCGTACTTTAGTTTTGATTAACGGTCGCCGCGATATTTCCAATGGCGATTTTTCAGTAATCCCGGTGGCTGCTGTTGAACGTATTGATGTATTAAAAGAAGGCGCATCGGCAATCTATGGTGCCGATGCTGTCGCTGGTGTGGTGAATGTAATTACCCGACGCGATTTCCAAGGTGCAGAATTTAGTGCGCGGTATGGGCGTTCATTGGCTTTGGTAAATAACCCGGCAGCCGAGGAGCTGGACGATACCGGCTTTTCGGGTAGTAACGGTGGTGCTAAGCGTTTATCGTTAGTGCTGGGCGATACTAGTGAGAAAAGCCGTTTTATTATTGGTCTGGAATACAACGAACAAGAAGCAGTCTTTCAAGGCAATGTAGATAGCCCACAGTTTCAACAAAGCTTAAGCCTGCAAGATCTTGAGGATTACCTGGCCGCAGGTTTGGGCTCGGTGAATCGAGATATCGACGGTGATGGCAGGCCGGGTTTAATTAGCACCGGCAGCCCCACAGGATTAGGCGGTCGCTTTGTAACTGAAGACGGTGTGTTTACCATCGACTTAGATAGCCGGGAGCCGCGCGAATTTAATGACTGTGGCGATACCGAAAGCTGTGGTGGCGATCTATATAACTTCTCGCCGGTGAATTATCTTCAAACCCCATTTGAACGCGTGAATCTATTCGTTGAAGGCGATTACGATTTGTTCGATAACGTCAATGCTTATGTGGAAGCACGTTATAGCAACCGGCGGTCAGAACAATTACTGGCACCGCTACCTTATACGTCTTTATTTGATCCGGCAGTGTCTTTGGGTGATGACGTTTTTGGTGTGCCCGCGTCGAATGTTTACAACCCCTTTGGTGAAGATGTAACCGAGTTTAATCGCCGTATCGTCGAAACGGGTGGTCGTCGCTCTAGCAATGAAATTAATCAAGTTCAATTAAACGCAGGCTTAAGAGGCACTTTAGGTGATTGGGCACCCACTTGGGATTGGGATATTAGTTGGCAGTGGGGCCGACGTTCACGTATTGATACCGATCGTGGGCAGTTTGTTGGCGAGCGTATTGTGAATGCCATTGGACCATCGTTTTTTGATGATGATGGTATTGCTCGATGCGGTAGCGAAGGCAATGTGATTGATGGCTGCGTACCGTTAAATCTCTTTGGCGGCGCGGGCACTATTACGCCCGAGCAACTAGCCTATGTCACGGCCGATTTAAACGACCGTAGCACCACCAAACGGCAAGTGCTGAATGCTTCATTAAATGGCGACTTATTGGATTTGCCCGCCGGTAGCTTGGGGGCGGCCATTGGTTATGAGCATCGTAAAGAAAGCTTTAACTTCATTCCGGATTCCGGCAAGGCAACCGATGCAGTAACCGGTAATACCAGTGGTCCAACGTCGGGTCAGTACGATGTGAACTCAGTGTTTGCTGAAGTAAAGATTCCGTTGTTATCGGGTGTGCCGGGCATCGAGTTATTGGAGCTGGGGGGCGGGTTTCGTTATGACAATTATTCCACCATTGGTTCGACGGGTAATTTTCAAGGTTCGCTACGCTGGCAGCCGATTAACAGCTTGTTAATTCGTGGTAGCTACTCACAGGTTTTTCGTGAACCCAATGTGAGCGAATTGTTTTCGGCATTAAGCGATTCGTTTCCTACCACTCAAGATGTTTGTTCAACCGGCGTGGTGGGTAACCCCGCTGCACCGAATTTGTTTTCTGAGTTAACGCCTGAACAACAAGCCCGTTGCGTATCAACCGGAGCGCCTGCAGAGGGCTTTGTGCAAAACAGCACACAAATCCGTGCACGTGTAGGTGGTAATCCTGAGTTGCGCCCAGAAACCGGTGACACCTATACCGTGGGCTTTGCCTGGTCGCCCGAGTTTATTCCGGGTTTTTCACTAACGGCTGATTATTGGAATGTAGAGCTCGACGACGCCATTACCAATATCGCGGCGGGCAACATCATTGCTCAATGTGTTGTGGAAGGTAACTTGGATCAATGCGCCAATATTAATCGACGCGCCGACGGCAACTTAGATTCGGTATTGGCGGTAAATACCAATATTGGTGCAGAAAATGCCTCGGGGGTGGATGTGGGCATTAACTACAGCACTAATACCCACTGGGGCTTGTTCGATAGTCGCTTGTTACTAACCTACCTAAACGAACGCGAATCGCGCGTGTTGAATTCAGCCGATGCAGCCGGGCGCTTTGAAAGTCGTAACGGTTTAAACGAAGGCGTGTATCCGCGCTGGAAAGGTAACCTCAATGTGGATTGGAGTTATGGCAACTTTGGTGCTTCCGTTAATGTGGATTACCTCGGTGCTGTCGATGAGTTCAATTTGAATGCACTCAATGCTCTGGAACCTGGTGCCTCTGAAGACACTGCGTTTCGGCAGCGTATCGGTGCGGAGTGGTATGTGGATTTGGTGGGACGTTATCAGTTCGACTGGGGCACCCAGTTGTCGGCAGGTTTGACCAATGTTTTCGACAATGATCCGCCCTTTATCTTAGGCGCACAAAATGCCAATACCGATGTGGATTCCTATCGTTTACTGGGGCGCTCTTGGTTTGTGCAGCTAAAGCATAGTTTCTAAGCCATCGTATGTAAGAACCAGTACTTGACTGATGAGGGGGCGCTTCGAAGAGAACAAACAGGGCGGCAGCGAAACGCCAATCAGCAGGACTAAGCCCACGTCGTTTTAGTCCCCATTTCGATTGAGCCTAAGTGCGCCGCCCATTTGCTGACTTCAGCGCTTTTTTCAACCCACGAACATTAGCCGACGGAGTGGGTGAAGGTTCTCGAAGAAGACCATTGCCGGGCCATCGTTTTAGAGGCCCGGCTTTTTTTAGCTGATGTCTGCAAACGTTTTGTCGCATTTTTATCTTTTTTGTTGTGTTTTCACGACAAAAAAACCACCTTGAGGCAAGAAGTGCCACAGGCCAGGGCGGCAAATATCCTGAAAATGCTGTTTTAGGCAGCATTTATCCCAACTGCGGCCTTTTTGGCCGAGCCATTCTCCACTGAAAAACGGCATGATTTATGGCGTTTCCTTCCGATTCTGGCGGCAAATGTCAAGGTCTCGTTAAGCCGGGCAAAGAACTCGGGTAAACCCAATCACTTAACAAAGTCTTTTCATTTGCTACCGCGTGGTGCTACCATCCGGGATGTTCAGGTATTCCCAATGCCGTATGTACCTGTGTAATTTGCCGGTCAACGCCCCGTTGCTGATCGGTTACCAGGACCAGCATTAGCCTGAGCCACGTGGCTTTTTAAATTAGATTTCGTGCCAAAAAACAAATTTGGGAGAGTCCAAATGACAAACAACCGTAACGCTCTCTACCAAGCGGTTCACATCGCTTTGGGAGCAGGCGCGGTTGCCGGTTTCGCTTTTACCGCACCGGCTTTCGCCCAAGATCAAGACCAAGACAGTGCTGAACTGGATCGTGTAGAAGTAACAGGCTCTCGTTTGAGCCAAGTAGACATCGAAGGTGCTACTCCTGTTACTGTTTTGGATCGTTCTGACGTTGAACGTATCGGTCTGAACGACCTGGCTGACATCATTCGTCAGCTGCCTTCAATTACTGGCTCTCCGCTGAGTACCCGTACCAATAACGGCGGTAGCGGTGGCACCCTGGCCGATATCCGCGGCTTAGGTTCCATCCGTACCCTGGTACTGATCAACGGTCGTCGTGACATCTCCGGTGGTGACTTCTCCACCATTCCGGTATCGATCGTAGAGCGCATCGAGGTACTGAAAGAAGGTTCCGCAGCTATTTACGGTGCCGACGCAGTATCTGGTGTAATTAACATCATCACCCGTCAAGACTTCCAAGGCGCTGAGTTCATCGCCAACTACGGTCGTTCTTTCGAACTGGTGAGCAACCCCGCTGTTGAGCAAGTTGGCGATCCTGCGCTGGCTGGTTCTGATGGCGACACCAAGCGTGCTTCTTTCGTATTCGGTGACACCGGCGAGAAAAGCAGCTTCGTAATCGGTATCGAATACAACGAGCAAGACCCTGTATTCCAAGGTAATGCTGACCTGCTGTTCAGCCAACGTACTCTGGCTGTTACCGATCGTGAAGCGTTCCGTAACGGTAACCTGGACGATCTGGACGGCCTGACCACCATCGGTTCTAGCCGTACTCTGGGCGGTTCTTTCTTCGTACCGTCTGAAGGTGGTTTCTTCACCCGTGACCTGACCACTGGTGAAATTCGTCCTTCTAACTTTGCTGGCGACGATCTGGTCGGTGGTGACCTGTACAACTTCGCACCGGTTAACTACCTGCAAACACCTTTCGAGCGTACCAATCTGTTCGTTCAAGGTGACTACGATCTGTTCGACAACGTTAACGCGTATGTTGAAGCTCGTTACAGCAACCGTCGTTCTTCTCAGTTGCTGGCGCCGCTGCCTTATGACAGCCGCTTCGATCCCGCTGCAACTCTGGACGATGGCCGTAACGGTATTCCTTCTACCAACGTTTACAACCCCTTCGGTGAAGATCTGACCGACGTTCGTCGTCGTATTTCTGAAACCGGTGGTCGTAACTTTGACAACGAAATTAACCAAATCCAGCTGAACACCGGCCTGCGTGGCAACTTCGGTGATCTGGCTCCCACCTGGGAATGGGACGTAAGCTGGCAATGGGGTCGTCGCGCTCGCGTTGACACCGACTCTGGTCAATTCGTTGGTGCTCGTTTAGCTAACGCTTTAGGCCCATCATTCTTCGATGATGCAGGCGTTGCTCGTTGCGGTACTCCTGACCAAGTAATCGACGGTTGTGTACCGTTGAACCTGTTCGGTGGCGCTGGCACCATCACTCAAGATCAGCTGGACTACGTGACTGCTGACCTGAATGATCGCGCAACCACCAAACGTCAAGTATTGAACGCCACCTTAAACGGTGACCTGGTTGAACTGCCGGCTGGTCCGCTGTCTACCGCGTTCGGTTACGAATTCCGTAAAGAAGAATTCACCAATACTCCTGACTCAGGTAAAGCTACCGACGCCGTTACCGGCAACACCGGTGGCCCCACCGCTGGTGAGTACGACGTAGATTCTCTGTTCATTGAGGTTAACGTACCTCTGTTGTCCGGCATTCCGGGTATTGAACTGTTAGAAATTGGCGGCGGCTTCCGTTACGACGATTACAGCACCACTGGTGACACCGGTAACTTCCAGGGTTCTATCCGTTGGCAGCCTATCCAAGGCCTGTTGATTCGTGGTAGCTACTCTGAAGTATTCCGTGAGCCCACCGTTGGCGAACTGTTCGCTTCTCAAGCAGACAGCTTCCCCAGCTTCCAAGACGTTTGTTCTACCGGCGTTCTGGGCGATCCCGATGCACCGAACCTGTACGCTACTCTGACTCCTGAGCAGCAAGCTCGTTGTTCTCTGACTGGCGCACCTCAAGGTGGTTTCCAACAAACTGACGTGCAAGTTCGCTCACGCGTTGGTGGTAACGAAAACCTGCGTGCTGAGAATGGTGAAACCTTCACCGTTGGTTTCGCATGGTCTCCTGAATTCCTGCCTGGCTTCAGCGTAACTGCTGACTACTGGGACGTGGATCTGGATGACGCGATCACCTCTATCGCTGCTGGTAACGTAGTTTCCCAGTGTGTTGTTGAAGGTGACCTGAACCAGTGTGCCAACGTTAACCGTTTCGCTAACGGCAACATCGATTCCGTAATCGCTGCCAACACCAACATTGGTAACGAAAGCGCTTCCGGTATCGACTTTGGCTTCAACTACAACACCAACACCGACTGGGGTCTGTTCGACGCTCGCTTGCTGTTGACCTGGTTGGACGAACGTGAATCAACCGTTCTGTCTACCGTTGACGCAGCTGGTCGCTTCGAAGATCGTAACGGTCTGTCTCGTGGTGTTTACCCCGAGTGGAAAGGTACTTTCAACGTTGACTGGAGCTACGGTAACTTCGGTGCTTCTGTGAACATTGACTACCTGGGTTCTATCGACGAGTTCGATACCGGGGACCTGAACGCTGGCCTGTCTGAAGACCAAGCTTTCGTTCAAGAAGTTGATGCTCAAGTCTATGTTGACTTCGTAGCTCGCTACAACTTCGCTTGGGGCACCCAAATCTCCGGTGGTATCACCAACATCTTCGACAATGATCCGCCGTTCATTAACGGTGAGTTCAACTCCGGTACCGATGTTGACACCTACCGTCTGCTGGGTCGCTCTTGGTTCGCTGAAATCCGCCACAACTTCTAAGCGGGTTTTACGACCGAGCTGACAGGAACAAC
This sequence comes from Lysobacterales bacterium, assembly GCA_022360675.1. GTDB lineage: Bacteria > Pseudomonadota > Gammaproteobacteria > Xanthomonadales > Wenzhouxiangellaceae > JAKSCJ01. The sequence continues at coordinate 609 of JAKSCJ010000329.1, read as the reverse complement.
ATTTCCTAGGCGTTGTTCCAAAAAGCATAAAAACCGCGGGCTTTTAGCCCGCGGTTTTTTTGTGCTTGAAAAAGGCTGCAAAATTCGGTGAGCGGCGAAATATTAATACAGCTGAGATCTTGGTGCCGCGATAACCCTAGTGTTGTCGGAATATTGAATGCGGTTGTGATCGTTAGTGTCGACGCTTTGCCATTACGGCAAAAAAACCGGTAACATGTGCGCCGGTCGATAGCTCTTGGTACATCGTTGTTTTCGTTCAGTAACGTGAAGTGCGAAGTGCCTAGCTTGTTGATTTACTAGTGCTTTGTCCGATCTTGGTTGGCGGAATTTATATGACATCCTCACATTCACAATCCCACGATGAATGGAATGCCTACTGGCGTGATGGTCGAGTTGCTGCGTGTCGCAGCGACGACGAAGGTCTGTATCAAGGCGCCATTGCCGAGTATTGGCAAGCGGTTTTTGCCCGCCAACAAGCCGGTGCCAATATTTTAGATATGGCCACGGGTAACGGGGCGCTGGCAGAAATTGCCTTGCAACAAGCCCAGCGGCACCCACATCCCGAGGCTGGCAACGCTCGATACGCTTTTTTTGGTGTGGACCAAGCCA
>JAKSCJ010000084.1 GCA_022360675.1 Lysobacterales bacterium | reverse complement strand
GGTAAGAAGGGCTGGTCCTTCGAACAGATCTACGAACATTTCCCGCGCCTTGCCGAACGCCGCACTCAGGAAGCGATCACCATGTCCGGTGGTGAACAGCAAATGTTAGCTGTTGCGCGTGCTTTGGCCCGGGACATCAAAATCCTGTTCTTGGATGAGCCTTATGAAGGTTTGGCGCCAGTTATCGTTGAAGAGATTGAGCGTATTCTCATGGAAGTTAAAAAACTTGGTATCACAACGGTTATTGTGGAGCAAAATGCAGTGGCGGCCCTGCAGCTTGCTGACAAGGCTCTGATTTTGGATATGGGCAAGATTGCGTTCCGCGGAACAGCGAAAGAAGTTCTGGAAGATCAGGAATTGCGTCACGAATATCTGGCAATCTGATTATTCGAGGAAAACTCCCCTCTGTTTGTATTTTTAAAAACTGTGGGGAGTTTTTCCGTATCAGGCGATTGACAAATATTGGTTATTTGGGTCGAATGCACCCAAAGGGAGCACTGACACCCTCAGAAAAACAAGTCAGTGCGATTTAAGGGAACTAAGGAAATGTCTGACAGAGAAGTCTATCCAGTACCGGAAGAACTGGCGAAATCCGCGTGGGTGGATAACGCGAAATATCAGGAAATGTATGACGCCTCCATCAAAGATCCAGAAGCGTTTTGGGGTGAGCATGGTAAGCGCGTCGACTGGATGCAGCCTTATACAAAGGTCAAAGATGTTTCTTATGACGCTGACGATCTACACATTAAATGTTTCTATGACGGTACACTGAACGTCAGTGCCAACTGCATCGACCGTCATTTGGAAACACGGGGTGATCAAACAGCTATTATCTGGGAAGGGGATGAGCCTGATCAGGATATGAAGCTCACCTATAAAGAGCTCCATAAGTTAGTTTGTAAATTCTCCAACGTGCTGAAAGCGCAAGGCGTGAAAAAAGGTGACCGTGTTACCATTTATCTGCCGATGATCGTGGAAGCAGCCGTTGCCATGCTGGCCTGTGCGCGTATCGGTGCGGTGCACTCTGTTGTGTTTGGTGGATTCTCACCCGAAGCTTTGGCCGGACGAATTTCAGACTGCGACAGTAACTGTGTGATTACTGCGGATGAAGGTATCCGCGGTGGCCGTCTAATTCCTCTCAAAGCTAACACTGATGAAGGCATC
>JAKSCJ010000362.1 GCA_022360675.1 Lysobacterales bacterium | reverse complement strand
CCTTACGCACAACGTTTGAATCACTTACAAGACCATAAGATTGCCCTGTGGGACGTACTGCATCGCTGTGAACGCCCGGGCAGCCTCGATTCGGCCATCGTGCAAGATTCGGTGGAAGCCAACGATTTCGAGCAGTTTTTGGGTGCTTATCCGCATCTGCGCGCGTTATTCTTCAATGGTCGAACAGTGGCAAATTTATTCCAACGCCATGTGGTTCGCGGCCGCGGTTTTACACCGCACATTCCCTGTCATGTTCTGCCTTCCACCAGTCCGGCCAATGCCCGCATGAAGCCCGCGCAAAAGCTGGAACAGTGGCGGGGGATTCAGGATTATCTCGAAACCTAACGGCTAAATATGGCTACGGTTACGGCTAACGAAGCACCGCTTTGGGCTGAGTTTCTTGCCCGTGCTGCCCATGCATTAAAGTCTCGATAGCCGCTAGTAAATGCGGCCAGACCGGCGCTTGAGGGGCCACCAGATCAAAATGTGCCGTTTCTTCCACTACAATTCGTTGAACTTGGTCGCCAGCGGCTTGGGCCGAGCGATAATAACTGGCGGAAATGGGTCCCCACATATGATCTTCCACACCATCGATGAGAATTTGCGGCACACCCAAAGGCACCCGGCGTGCGGGCGACACCGCCGCATAGCGAGACTCCACCTGTTCCGGCGTGCCTTCTAGCACTCGCCGTGCCGCATCATCACATTCACGGCCTTGGGCCAACAAATCCATATCGGCTGCCGCCGCTAAACCCACAATGCCTTTCAACTCGATGGCATCGGCACGATAAAACCCATGTTCAGCATCATAGCCATGGCGGCTTGCCAGCCATAAAGCCAGCTGGCCTCCTGCCGAATGCCCCACCGCCACCGTGCGGCTTAAGTCCAGCGGATACTGCTGCGCCAATTGGTGCAAAAAGTCGGCCCCCTGGGCCACATCGTGAAAGGTTCCCGGCCAGCCGCCGCCAGCATCACCAACGCGGCGATATTCCAGCGTCCAACTGGCGTATCCAGCATCGGCCAAAGCTTGAGCTAAAGGACGCACATGGCCCATATCGTATTCAGCCAGCCAACAACCACCGTGAATTAATAACACCACCGGATACGGTGCTGTGACCGCATCCGTTTGCGGTAAACGCAGCTCACCAAACTGTAAGGGTACCGTGCCATAGGCGATGGGCTCGACCGCTGCGGGCTGGGGAATACTGAGTAACTCTTGGTAAGAAATGGGATCGCCTGCAGCAGCAGTATCGATGACGGCCACAGCCGCCGCCATACTGGCACTTAGGGTGAATACCATCTTGCGAGCCGATGAAAAAAGAGAAGTCTGTTGGAACATGAACAATGCAATGAGAAGCAGCTCATTGGTAAATGGTTACGATTCAATCTAAAGGCAAGTGGTTTAGGTGATCAAGTGAATATCGCCACACATAAATTAATCGAATAGCCTAAATTGAAATGGCTATACCCATTTGTGTGTTACCGACTCGCGCGTTATGGGGTCATGTTTCGGCAGCATGAAAAATGACGACATTGTGAGCCGGATTTTGCCAACGCCAATGAAAACGCTGCGCCAGCCAAATAAAGGTTTCGCGCTGATAAAAGCACACATGGGTAGGATCACGACGATAATGCCAGCGACTAAAGTTAACCGACTCATCCAGCCACTGGGTCATAATCGCCAAGCGTGCTTGCGGCTTCATCAGCCGTGCCAACTGCGTAAAGCTGTGTTTAGGGTGATGAAAATGTTCCACCACTTCCGTACAGGTGATGACATCGTAAGTGTGCGTCAATAATTCGGCTTGGGGTGCGTATATCGGATCATAAGCTAACGTCGTTAAACCCGATTCACTCAACATACGCGCCAGGGCCGGGCCTGGGCCGCAACCAAAATCCAAGGCTTGTAACTGGGGCCAAGGGCCACAACCGTATTGTTTAACGAGCGCAGCCAGTAAGGGATCGCTCAGGCGCGATAAAAATTTTCGGTAACCCAAATCTTCGGCATCGTTTTGATGGAGGTCGTAGCACGCTTTCTCGGCCTGCTGATCAGGCAGATGGGCCGCCCCCATTTGCACCAAGCCACAGGTTCGACACTGAAAATAAGCCTGTGCGTCGGCGCTTTGCCACCAAATGCTGGTGCCACCACAGAGGCGGCAAACCTCGACGCTGCCGGATCCACCGTGTTCAGTTTGAATCTCGCTACTCACAGAAACTATTTGATCCCTCGTTGGCAAGCTTTGCAGTGTACTGTGATTCTGGCGGGCCGTGCCTGTTTTCATACACAACACGTTTAGCCGCAATGCACAGGGACACTGGCGGGAAAATTGGCATCCGGTTTAACGATTCCAGTAGTATCGGGCTCAAGAAAAAACACGAACACTTTAAAAAGCCAGCGCTTTAAATAATCAGTGCCTCAATCAGGCCAGCGAGCGCTTTCACCCAACAAGCCCTATTCCAATCATAAGGAGAATCACCATGCGTCGTGCCCTTCTCAGCGGCCTCAGCTTAGCGATAGCCAGTTTGCTCCACAGCCCCGGAACCTGGGCACAAAATGGCGCACAAGTTCTTCATTGCGGACATATGCTCGATGTGGTGAAGGGCGAGGTGGTGGGCGAGCGCTATATTGAGGTGAGCGGAAATACCATCACCAAGATCTCGCGCCAAGCGCCCGCTGGCGATCACTTGCTGGTGGATTTATCGCAACAATACTGCTTGCCTGGACTAATGGACATGCACGTCCATCTCGACAGCGAGATCAGCCCGCAGGCTTATTTGGATCGCTTTCGTTTAGGCGTGGCTGATTTCGCTTACCAAGCCGCCGATAACGCCGATAAAACCCTCATGGCCGGTTTTACCAGCGTGCGAAATCTGGGCGACAACGGCAATGTCACCATCGCTTTGCGCAATGCGATTACGCGTGGATTAACCGCAGGCCCACGGGTTTACACCGCTGGCAAAGCACTGGCCACCACCGGCGGCCATGGCGACCCCACCAATGGTTTCAGCCCCGTTTTACGCGGCGACCCAGGGCCTAAAGACGGTGTGATCAATAGCCCCGCTGACGCTCGCAAAGCCGTACGCCAGCGCTATAAAGAAGGCGCTGATGTCATCAAAATCACCGCCACCGGTGGCGTGCTCAGCCTGGCCAAAAATGGTCAAAACGCCCAATTCACGCACGATGAGCTCAGCGCGGTGGTAGACACCGCCCGCGACTACGGCATGCGTGTTGCCGCCCACGCTCACGGCACCGAGGGCATTTTACGCGCCGTTCAAGCGGGTGTAGCGTCCATCGAACATGGCACCTACATGACGCCGGAAATCATGGACTTAATGAAAGAAAAAGGCACCTTTTATGTGCCCACTTTGGCCGCCGGTCGCTTTGTTGCCGAAAAAGCCAAAGATGAAAACTTCTTCCCGCCGGTCATCCGCCCCAAAGCAGCAGCCATCGGCCCGGTGATCGACAACACCTTCGCCAAAGCATGGGATTACGGCGTTAAAGTCGCCTACGGTACCGATAGCGGCGTCTCGGCCCACGGCGACAACGGCAAAGAGTTTGCCTTTATGGTCGAAAACGGCATGCCAGCCATCGAAGCCATTCGTAGCGCCACGCTAATGGCTGCCGAATTGCTCGGCGAAGAGGAACGTTTAGGTAGTTTAGAAGCCGACAAGCTGGCCGACATCATTGCCGTACAAGAAAACCCACTGAACAATATCCGTACCTTAGAAGCGGTCGCCTTTGTCATGAAAGACGGCCAAATTTTCAAACAGTAGTCTTCAAGCAATAATGGGTTGAACCCTTAAATTTGCGCCATTGAATTGGGTCGGTCATCACCATAGTGGTGGCCGACGTGCACGCTTCAAATTAAGCGTTTTCACTAGCTTCCAACTTAATCATTAATCATTAAAGTGTGAATTTAAGGATGATTGAATTACTCACCGCTGCCACACCAAATGGTCATAAAGTTTCTATTGCTCTGGAGGAATTGGAACTGCCGTATCAAATACGGTTAATCGATCTATCGGCAGGTGAACAAAAGCAAGATAAGTTTCTTCAGTACAATCCCAATGGTCGTATTCCCGTCATTATTGATCACGATGCCGATGGCTTTAGCGTGTTTGAGTCGGGCGCCATCTTGTTATATCTGGCAGAAAAAACCGGCAAGCTGCAGCCTGAAGACCCACAACAACGCAGCATCATGATGCAATGGCTCATGTTTCAGATGTCGGGACTGGGGCCAATGCAAGGACAGGCTCATGTGTTTGTACGCTATTTTCCCGAGCATATTCCGGCCGTGGTCGATCGCTACCAAAAAGAAACACGCCGCCTATACGAGGTGATGGATAAGCGCTTACAAAGCGTGCCGTATTTAGCGGGCGAGTTCTCCATCGCCGATATTGCTTGTTATCCTTGGGTGCAACGCCATGGTTGGGGCAAAGTGGAACTCAGCGGTCTCGATGCGCTGCAAGACTGGTTGCAACGCATGAACCAACGCCCCGCTTGCCAACGTGGTTTACAACAACCACCCAGGGCCAACGAACAAAGCACGGTTGCCAGTATTCGCCAAATCATTAAGTAGAAAAAACCACTAAAAAAATAAAACCACAAAGTGGTACGAATTAGCTACTGACCGATTGGTTATAACATTCTGTAACCATCGTCAAGCCTGAGTAACAATTGTTAACAATTAACTGGAACGCATGCAAAGCTTTTACTTCGTCTGCTAAGTCATGATTTTCTTTCGTAAAGTTGCACCTCTAATTAACAAAAACTGTTCTATACAACCGCTTTAGGAACCGCTTTCCACTTGTTTTCTTATAGACAGAAGAACAGAATAACTTTAAAGCATTAGAAAGCAATGGTTTAGAGATTTAGCAAATCTGCATACATAGCCGTTACTTATATACCAGCCACAAACCTGATAAACGCACATGAAGTGATGTACTTTGCTCATGAAAGAGCTAGCAATCAAATAAGCAAATGTCGCCACTCTAACCGGTGGTCTAATAAAAGCTCAATGAACATGCGCTGTGGTACAGAACCACATTGTGGGTGATTTTAGGATAATACCCGCCTTTTTTATTCCCCTTCTCTTCCGGATGGATCCCGCGTAAGGAACGCATGTAGGAATATTCCTACATTACACGGCAGCGATGTCCGATGTTTCTAAAAAATCGAAACATCTAGAATATCGTCCTATCAACTGGGGTGCTATCAGGGTATTTATATGAATACAGAAGTCAATTTACTTCAACGGATGAAAACAAGCTTAAGGCAAGAGCAATATAGTGATAACGTTGAAAAGGCTTACCTGTATTGGGCCCGTGCCTATCTGTTATTCCACGATCAACGTCACCCAAGCGAATTAGGTCGTGCCGACTTAGAAGCCTTCATTAGCCATTTGGCAATGGATCGCTACGCTCCGGCCACCACGCAAAGCCAAGCCATGCACGCTTTAATGTATATGTACCAACAAGTGCTGGGTATGAAGCCCTCTTGGTTGGAACGCTACGTTAAAGAACGTGAGCAAGGCGGCCTCCCCAATGTTTTAAGCACCGGCGAAGTACAACGTGTTCTCAGCCATTTATTTGGCCAAGAATGGTTAATCGCCGCGCTGATTTACGGCTCGGGTTTACGCTTAATGGAAGCTGCCCGCGTACGTATCCGCGATTTAGATTTCCATCACAATCGCATTCAGGTGCGTAACGGCTACGGCCAGGTAACCCGCGTTAGCGTATTACCCGAGGCTTTAATTGAGCCTTTAAAAGCGCATCTGGAACAACGCAAAATGATACATATTAAAGACTTGGCAGAAGGCCATGGCGAGGTTTATTTAGAGCCGCATCTGGCACGCACGGAAGCTCAGCATGCACGCTCTTGGGCCATGCAGTTTGTGTTTACCGCAAGCCGTTGCATGCCCGACCCCCGTTCTGCAGGTAAAGTCCGTCGCCACCATGTAGACGAACGGCAGGTGGCGCAGGCTATTGAACGGGCGGCAATTGAAGCCAGCGTATTTAAACGGACCAGTGCCGATACCTTGCGTAATTGCTTCGCGGTGCACTTGATTCAACAAGGCGCCACCGTTGCAACCGTGGAAAAACTAGTGGGTCATAGTCACGACGAAGACACCAATCTAGATGCCCACAACGCACGTTATATCGACACCGTGTCACCGATGGATCGCTTAAGCCTCAATTAATTATCCTGTTAGGAAATATCTCCAGTTAAGCCCGCTGTTGCGGGCTTTTTTCTGCGCAATCACTCCACGCTATGGCCTTATTTCCAAACCGCCCAAAGCGTCCATAAGCCAATCAATACAAAACCCATACCGGCGATACTCTGCAACAACTTAGGTTGCAGTACATCGCTGATCCATTGCCCGGCCAGCACGCCAATACCCGCACTAACCGTTAATGCCAACGCAGCCGCGATAAATACGGTCCATGGCGAGATCTCGCCCTTGGCAGCAAACAATACGGTGGCCAACTGGGTTTTATCGCCCAACTCGGCCAAGAACACCGTGGCGAAAACGGTGGCAAATATTTTCCACTCCATCATTTAACCCTTAACGGTTAGTACTACCTCAACCCAAGCAATGACACAGCGCTTATACACTTGCACGTAGCCATTGATCAGTTTCACGGCAGAGGTGGGCATTGTTCTACCACCGGATAGCCTGACAGCTCCACATAAGCCCGGCCATTTGCACTGCCATGCACTGCGGCTGCGCCTTCCCAATACCGAAACGCACCACTCCAGGCTTGGTTTGGCATTAGTGCCTCAAGCTGTAGCGACTCCGAAGCCAAGTTTAACTGCCAAGCCACGGGGTAACATCGGCCATCGGGCGCATGCCAGTGGCGGCTGGGCTCGGCACTGATATCTTGGCTGCTTAAGCTTTGGGTACTGCCATCGCTGGCAATCAACACACCATTACTCGCGGTATCGATGCCACCACTTTTTAAGCGCAGCTGATACCACATCAAATCGCGCCCATCATCCAATTGCACAGAAAACCAATCCCAACCACTTTGGTGCGCACCCAATGCGCCGCTGCCCCACTCGCGATCAAACCAGCTGTTACCTTTCACCGGAAAAGTCTTCCCGTCGAGCTGCAGGCTGCCGCGAGTGTTAAGACGTGGATAAGAATAATAGTGCGAAGCCCCCGCGCTACCTTTTCGACTGTACCCTTGCTCGCCTTGCAAGACCCGAGGTTTTCCGCCCGGTGCGTCATTACTTAGCTGCAAATCTAAAGCAAAGCCATCGCCTTTTAACTGCAAGCGCCACGGCGGCTCACTGCCGGTATGTAGCGTTTCTAGCTGCCAGTCGTACAGCCAAAAACTAAAAGGCTCCACTTGCGCACCCGCTAAACCCGGCGCTCCACGACTAAAGCGCTCTTCCTGAATAAACCGCCCTTCAGCAGGCACCGATAAAGCTAAATGCGCCATATACATATGGCGGCCACGCCAATGCGATGTGCTTAATGAGTGGTCGTTACCCTCCGTTGCTTCTTCTGCATCTAGTGCCAAGCGAAACAAGGTGAATTGGTAGCCGTAAGCACGTTGTTGTTCGTCTTCTAAATGGCCGGTGAAATACCACCACTCATTGCGAAAATCGGGATGCAGGCCATGATCTTGCGGAAACTGCATCCGATAATCAGGATCGGCCTGGCGAAATGAGGGATCGGCCGCTTGGCCTAAGATTCCCTGCAAGTCAAAGACATTAGCTTCTGGATCAGCATCCATTTGTGCTGTGGCTAAGCCCGATACTAAGCACAAACTCAAACCAAGATGTCGATAAAAGCTATAGCGAATCAAGCACTTCATCGTCCGCCCCCTTGGCGTAAATTCTCATGACGCCAACGCCATGCCGGATACAAACTCGCCACGATCACCACCACAAAGGACTGGATAAAGATAAAAGCCATGTGCCCCCATTGCAGTTTCACCGGTAGCAACCAACCGAATGACACGCGCATGATATCTTGCGCCAACACCCAGCTCACGCCGATGCCTAAGGGCAATGCCAAACAAGCGGCAATAAAGCCCAGGATGAGTCCTTGCTCCACTATAACCATCATCAAGCCCGCAGGTGTTACACCCAAGGCACGTAATGTGCCCAACCACGGCCGCTGGGCCATCACCATAGCAACCATGGCACCGGCCACTGCCACCAATGCAATTAATAAGATCAACCAACGCCCCGCATGGGTGACACTGAAAGTTTGGTCGAAAACTTCCAAAGAGCGCTGATAAATACCCTGCTGACTCACCCAACGCACCGCCGTTTCAGGTGGAAGTAATGCTTCAACCTGTGCTCGCACTGGCGGCCACTGAGCACCGCTAGCGGTAACTAAGCCCATGGCATCGAGATTCGGATCACGAAAACGCTGGGCATAGTGAGACCACGCCATCACTAAAGCACCTTCGTCGGCAGAATAATCGGCATTAATGGCCAACACGGGCAAGCGCACCCATTCAGCCCCGGCCTGCACAGCGATCACATCGCCCACTTCAATGCCGCGCAAACGCGCCAGTGCCTCGTTCACGAACCAGCCTTCACCCGCCTGCCAGCGCTCGTAAGCTTGATTCACATGGCCGCTGAATAATGGAAAACGGCGCAGGCTTTCCATTTCCAGAGCATAAGCATTCAGGTTGTACCAGGTGTCGTCGTCGGCTTGGCGCCGGCTAGTGCGCACACCACCCGCGTGAATCACACCATCGACCCTACGTAACTCAGCTAAGCGTTGTGCCGTTAACGGACTATTACTGGCTCCATTGGGAACACTAATATAGTGCTCGGCCCATAGCACTTGCCCCAGCCAATCGACGACTGAATCACGAAAGCTCTGAATCATCACACCAATGCCTAAGCCTGCCGCCAAGGCAATAACAAAAGCCGCCTGAGCTACGCCTTGGCGCGATAAGTGCTGACGTAATAAGGCCGCCGACAAGCGCTCACCTAAAGGCAACAGTTGCAGCAGTACCCGAGTTAACCACGGCACCAGCAGGGCATAACCTACAAATAGCAAGAACAACACAGCAAAGCCCAAGTGCACACTGTCGGCACCACCCCAGGCCAATTGCTGGCGTAAAATCATGGCGATGAGTATCGACAACAAACCGATACCCGCCGCAATTTTGGCTTTACTGCGCTGCTGTTGGGGCTCGTCTAGGTCTCGTGCCAGTTGGGCAGCACGTAAACGATAAATCGCCAATGCCAGCGGCAATAAAGCCGCCCAAGCCGCCAACGGGCCTAAACCTGCTTTCAACCAAGCGGTGGGTGGCACAATACTGCTGGCGATAGCGCCATCGTAAAAAGCCGCGCCAATGGTGGTGACCGCTGGCAATAACAGGGCGGCCAAATAGCGCCCCATCCACACGCCCAATAAACCACCAACCAAACCGAGCAACGTGGCATCCACCACCAGCATGCGCACGAGCTCAGCCGGAGTAACGCCCAGTGTTCGCCAATGGGCAAACTCGCGCCAGCGTTGGCGGCTCATCAAGGCGTAAGCGTTGTAAGCTAAAAAAATACCCAACAGCCAAGCCAACAAACCCATGGCCCGCAAGTTGGTGTAAAACGCCTGGCTCATACGCTGCACGGCCCGGCGGTCATCCACCGCGCGCAGCAATGCGCCTTCCGTCAGCGACGCTTCAATCGCTGTTAGTAACGCCGTATCCTCTTCAGCTAAGAGGATTTGATCCAATAAGCCCTGGCGCTCTAACCACACCTGAGCTTGGGCGATATCCGTTAATATCCAGCCTTCGGCCCAACCCACACTCTGCCAAACCAAGCCCAACTCTAAACGGCGCTGGCGACCGGCGATATTGGCCTCGAACACATCACCCACCGTTAAATTTAAGCGTTGAGCCATGTCGGCGCCCATGGCCACCGCTCGTGGATTACGTAACAAAGCGCTGATGTCGAAACGCTCTAATGCTGCGCCTGTGGATGATTCACCAGCCTGTGGGTACACCCCCAAGGCCGCTAAAGCAAAGGGATCAACGCCCACCAATTCCAATTGATAACGTGCTACCTGAACCGGTCCACGCAACAACGGGCTGGCTGCAATGGCACCCCATTGGCGGCGTAAGCGAACATAGCTTTGCTCGTTTAAACCGTTGCCATCGGCGGCGGTAATTTCGTATCGCGCAGGGCCGTATAAACCACTCAGACCGCGCTCGTGGGACAAACTGGCCTGCTCGTAAACACTATCCATCGCGCTGATGGCCGCCACCCCTAGAGCGATACCGAACAATGCCAACAAAGCTTGCAATGGCTGACGCCAATAATATTGCCAAGTCGCACGCAGTAAGCCGTTATCGCGAAACCATCTACTCATCATCACTGGCCACGCTCGCTTGGGGCGTTCCGTTCACCATGGTTAACACGCGGTGGCATAAACGCGCTGCCCGCTGACTATGGGTGACCAACAACAAGCCGCAATCGCCACTCACTTCTTCCAAGATCGCCAAGACTTCAGCGGCATGGGCCTGATCCAGGTTACCAGTGGGTTCATCAGCTAAGACCAAGGCGGGCCGATGCACCAACGCACGTGCGATAGCCACACGCTGCTGCTCGCCGCCGGATAATTGGTGGGGATACCGCTGCGCCAGCTTGGCAATACCCATGCGTTGCATCAGTTCTTGTTGGTAATCCTGCCATTGACGATCTCGCAGACCATTCAGACGCAAACTGACCCGAATATTGGCCGCAGCAGTGAGCTGAGGAAATAAATTAAAGCTTTGGAAAATAAAACCTAAGTGACGCCGCCTTAACAAACTGCGCGCCCGTTCATCGAGTGGCGTGAGATCTTGGCCTGCAATTAAGACTTGGCCACGATCGGCGCTTTCTAAGCCTGCGGCAATGTTCAATAAAGTGGTTTTGCCGCTGCCCGAAGGCCCTAATAAGGCCACGCGTTCGCGTTGCGCCACCGCCAGATGCGCTTGATGCAATACCTGCACGGTTTGGGCCGAGTCTTGGAATGATTTATCGATACCCTCAAGCGACAAGGCTAAGGTTTGGGCACCAGTGGATTTGGAGGAGGCGCTATGGGCAGGCGCGTTGGGCTTCATTGTTATGGCTTCACTTAGGAGCTGGGGCGGCAGCAAAAATACCGCATAAACTGGCTGCCCATAGTGTAACCAAGTGATTGAATCACCAAGTGAACAAGGTCAAATTTGCGCTAAAAGTTAGAGCGTGAACCGTTCTCCCTGCGCCCACAGCAATGCACCAATGCCGCACTAAGCGGCACTGGTTTCAGAGCTCGTGCCGTGGCGTTTGAGGTATACCAACAACATAGATATCGCCGCTGGTGTCACACCCGGCATACGGCTGGCCTGGCCTAAGGTTTGCGGCCGTTGGCGACTGAGTTTTTCCACCACCTCTGCCGATAAACCTTTCACCACATTAAAGTCGAAATCGGCGGGGATTTTCTGAGTCTCGTGACGCCGTTGCTTCTCCACCTCTTGGGCTTGGCGCTCAAGATAGCCGGCGTATCGCACTTGAATTTCCACCTGCTCGATAACCGATTCAGCCAAGGCTTCTTGAGGTTCGGGCACCACTTGTAGCAGGCGTACGTAGTTCATATCGGGGCGGCGTAGTAATTCCAGCGCTCGGTGCTCCCGGCGCAGTGCGATATCGAGCTTTTCTTTCAGCGCTAATCCCGCCGGATTATCCTTGGTTAGCCAAATGTCATTCAGGCGCGCTTTCTCGGCTTCGATATTTTCACGCTTTTCACAGAAAGCCTGCCAACGGGCATCGTCCACCAAACCCAGTTCGCGGCCCTGCTCGGTGAGGCGTAAATCGGCATTATCTTCGCGCAGGCTTAAACGATACTCGGCGCGGCTGGTGAACATACGATACGGCTCTTGGGTACCCAAGGTAATCAGGTCATCCACCATCACGCCAATGTACGCCTGATCGCGACGCGGCGACCACACCTCTTGTTCCTGCGCCGCACGTGCGGCGTTCATGCCGGCCAACAAGCCCTGGGCGGCCGCTTCTTCGTAACCCGTGGTGCCGTTAATTTGACCAGCAAAGTACAAACCGGGCATGGCTTTGGTTTCCAAACTCGGTTTCAAACCACGGGGATCAAAGAAATCGTATTCGATGGCGTAACCGGGGCGGGTAATGTGGGCTTTTTCAAATCCACGAATGCTACGCACCAAAGCCAGCTGAACATCAAAAGGCAAGCTGGTGGAAATACCATTGGGATACAGCTCGGTGGTATTTAAACCTTCGGGCTCGATGAAGATTTGGTGGCGATCTTTATCGGCAAAACGCACCACTTTATCTTCAATAGACGGGCAATAACGCGGGCCCACGCCTTCAATCATACCCGAGTACATAGGCGAGCGATCCAGGCCCGAGCGAATAATATCGTGGGTATCGCCGTTGGTGTGGGTGATATAACAACTCACCTGCTGGGGATGATCGCTACGTTGACCTAAAAACGAGAAAATAGGACGCGGATCATCGCCGGGTTGGGCTTCCAGGCCATCCCATTGCACACTACGGCCATCAATACGCGGCGGTGTGCCAGTTTTCAAACGGCCCACTTCAAAGGGCAGTTCCCGTAAACGCTCCGCCAGGCGGTTAGCTGGCGGATCACCGGCACGCCCCCCTTGGTAGTTCACTTCACCCAAGTGGATACGCCCGCCTAAGAACGTGCCTGTGGTTAACACCACCGTGTCGGCACGAAAACGTAAGCCCATTTGCGTGACACAACCACAAGCACGGCCGTTTTCCACGATAAGATCTTCCACCGCTTGCTGGAAAATACTTAATCCGGGCTGGTGTTCTACCTCTTGGCGAATGTAGTGCTTATACAAAGCACGATCACATTGCGCACGGGTTGCGCGAACAGCAGGCCCTTTACTGGCATTTAGGCGGCGCAAATGGATACCTGCATGATCGGCGGCACGCGCCATCACACCACCCAAAGCATCGATTTCCTTTACCAAATGGCCCTTGCCAATACCGCCGATGGCAGGGTTGCAACTCATTTGGCCAATGGTCTCGATATTGTGAGTGAGCAGCAACGTTTTAGCGCCACTGCGCGCTGCGGCCAAGGCCGCTTCAGTGCCCGCATGGCCACCACCAATCACAATAACTTGGAAATGTTCGTCGTACAGCATGGATCTACATTAAGCCCCGGAGCCTTTGGCGAGCACTCCTAATATTCGATCAACGAAGAGAAATACCGCAGTTTACGCAACACCAAACAATACAATTTGAACGGCATCAGCAAAACTGCAATCTAACCTTGTAGTTTAGCGGGCTTTGAGTACGGAAAAAACCACAAACCGCCGAGTTTGCAATAAATGACTGAGCTCGACTGCCATCCGGCATTTAAGCAGTGGAAAAATCGCCTCATCAAAAAATCGCCGAGCCGTAGGCGCAGCCTTACTCGCGTTTGGATTTTTTCTCGTGGCGTTTGCTTGGCCGCGGCTTACGTTGCTCACGCTTTTGTGCCGCTTTTTGAGCTGGCGGTGCGGCACGCCGCTGAGGCGGTGGCGCTTTAGCAGCGCGCGGTGCACTACGTGTTGCCGGTCGCGGCGCTGGCCGAGAAGTGGATCTGGCAGCAGGTCGAGCCGTGGCGCGACGCTGGTTAAAGCTGGGCGCCGAGCGTGATGATGATGCCGAGCGGGCCGTACTGCGTGGCGTAGAAACCGAGCGCCGTTGCTGACGGCGATCGACATTATTATGACGACTTTCTACACGCCGTTGCTGCGTACGGGGTGCTGATCGGCGATTAGCCACCCGCGGAGCATTGCGTGCGCTACCTTGGCGGAAGTCGCGCTGATTAACATCACGGCGTTGCGTGCGTTGAACACGGCTGCGCTGATTCACACGATCATTGCGCGTAGCATCAAAGCGTGGTGCTGCCGTGTTACGGGCGCGGCGCTGGGGTTGGGTACGCTCACCTTTGCGGCCTGCGTGTTCGCGCGAACCACGAGCTACCGCATCGTCTTCACGAATGGCGCTGAAGTTTTCAGGCGGTGGCGCAGGGCGGTGGCCACGACCCGGCCGGCGGTCACGGCGATGGTCGTCGTAATGCGGGCCATCATTGCGGTGATGTCGGCGATGATGCCGCGCATAACGTGGGGTCCGATAATAGCCAGCATAATAAGGATAGTTACGGGCATAGTGGCGGTTATAGCGAAAATAACCCGGCGAGTAATGGTGATGATTCAAATAGCCCACATAGCCAAAGGGGCCATAAAACCCCACATCCGACCAGTAGTTGTAATGTCCGTAGCTGACACTCACTGAATAGCTACTGCCTGGATATCCCGCCGGAGGATAAGCGTGATAATCTTGCTCGGCTCGACCGTAATAAACATCGTCTTGATACGGATCGTGGTCGTACGCGTAGTGATAGCAAGATTGCAATAACAAGGCTGCTGCCAGCATTAACAAGCGCTGCCAGCTTTTTCGGGGGTGTGATATGGAGCTATTAAAATTCGCCATGTTGCCACCCTACCACAGACAACTGAACCCAAACTGAACCCATGGCACGACACACTACCACCGGACGTTGGCAACTGGGCTTAATGCTCGCCTTAACCACCATGCTGGCTTGGGCCAGTTTGCCTGTGGCGCTAAAACTCACCTTAGAGTTTGTCGACCCATGGACGCTTACATGGTTTCGCTTTGCCAGCGCAGCTGCACTGCTCTTGGTATGGCAAGGGCCAAAACGATCGTTTAGCGGGTTTCGCCGTTTACGCCAAGCGCTGTGGGCACTATTGTTTATTGCCGCGCTGGGTTTGATGGGCAATTATGTTTTCTATTTATTAGGATTAGCTCAAATTGGCCCTGCCATCGCGCAAATCATTATTCAGCTGGCACCACTATTGATGGGGCTTGGGGGCATCGCGATTTTTGGTGAGCGTTACAATCTTGCCCAATGGCTGGGGTTTATTACGCTCATCTTTGGTTTAGGGTTTTTCTTCCACCACCAATTTTCTGCGCTCAATAGCCACGAGCTAGCCCCACAAAGCCTTAGCGAACGTAGCAATGCCTTATGGCAAGGCGCTATTTTCTTAGGTATTTCTGCCGTCAGTTGGGCCGCCTATGCCTTGGCGCAAAAACAACTCCTGCGCGATTTTTCATCCATGCGCATCATGTTGTTTATTTATCTCTTCGCCAGCATCACCTTGGCTTCCAGCGCCGATCTACAAGCCTTCCACGGCTTAAACGCCGTGCAATGGGCTTTGTTAGCTTTTTGTGCACTCAACACCTTAGTCGCTTACGGTGCCTTTGCCGAGGCCTTGAATCACTGGGAAGCCTCACGCGTCAGTGCGGTATTGGCCCTCACGCCTTTAGGTACGTTTTTAGTGGCCATGCTGGTGACTTATTGGTATCCCGATAACTTAGCGCCTGAAAATCTGGATTGGCTAAGCTGGATGGGTGCCATTGTGGTGGTCGTGGGCTCGATGGTGACCAGTCTGGCCGGTAAAAAGAAGCCCAAGGAAGCGGAATAAGCAAAGCTTTTATTCGTTATTGTTGCCTGTACGGTTTACAGAAAATGACTAATCACACTGGAGTTCGCTCTTAAGCCAGCGCTAGCATGGAGGTATTCCTCTTCGTGGAGCGCTGACTATGACGAACGAATCCGAGCAGACAAACGCTGAGCACCAACATCACGCAGAAGCCAACAATCCCTGGGAAGACTGGTCGATTTGGCGGCGTATTTTACTGATGGTGTTCTTCGGTTTTGTTTTTTGGTTCTGCCATTTTATTGTTTTCGCTTTCGCGATCGTACAGGCAGGTCATCGTCTCATTACCGGCCATGCCAACCAGCCCTTGCAAGCACTTGCTGAACCTTTTGGTCTATACATCAAGGAATTGGTGGATTTTCTGCTTTACAACAGCGAGAAACGCCCCTTTCCGCTGGCCGATTTTCCATCGGTAGCCAACACCAAGCGCACTGATGACGACGCAGTAAGCGGCGCGGGCGACAAGTCCGATGTTGAAAATATCCAGCCTGAACCCGCTACCGAATCGGAAATAGAAGTAGCGGAAACTAACACGGGCAATGAGCCTGAAGGCAGCACCACACAAGCGCCAGCCAGCCCAACCGAAACAGCGGCACCAGCTAAGAAAAAGGTGGCGCGTAAAAAGAAAGCGGCCAAGAAAAAAACCAGCCGCAAAAACACTGAGCTTGAAGACGAGGCAACATCATCCGATGATGATGCAAAAGGCGATAATATCGCGACATCAACCGACCCATAAATAGGAGCAGTTGGCTTGAGTTCTAGAGTTTACGAAATTCAGGGATACACCATCGCATTACCGCATGTGCTGTTTGTTTCGGCGGTGTTTAACTCTGAACAAAAAGAGGGCTGGCAGTTTAACGTACGCCTAGCCAGCGATGTTCGCTTGCAGTTTAAGTTTCCCAATCGCAGCGATGCTGCTATCGAGCGCGAGCTATTCGTAAAAGCGTTAAAAGAGTGCCCGTAAGCGCTCATAAACCGCAAGCTTCAAGCTCAAGCCTCTAGATCAAAGCCGAGGCTATGGTAGATTTTTTTACCAGCAGCCAGCCCAGCAGCCAGTACTTATAAAAAAACCCCGGTAATCCGGGGTTTTTTTATGCCTCAAAGTTTTGATTCGCTATGCCACATTGGCGCTTTCGCCAGCGAAATCGTCGTCTTTCAGCGCGTTGTTAACCACCTCGAAAACGTCGGGCGATAAATTGGCAGTGCTCTGGATACGGCGTAACTGCTGACGCATCATCAAGCTACGTTGATCATCCATATAAGGCCAGCGATTAAACGCTAAAGCCAAACGCGAAGCGGTTTGGGGATTCATTCGATCGAGCGCGATGACTTCATCGGCAATCAGCTGATAGCCTGCACCGCCGGGCTCATGAAAACCCATGGGGTTATGCATGGCAAACGCACCCAGCAAGGCACGAATTTTATTTGGATTACGCCGCGAGTAGGCGGGATGATCCATTAATTCACGCACTTGCTGGATCACTTCGTGCTGAGGTCGTATCGCCTGAATCGTGAACCATTTATCCATCACCAGGGGGTTATCGCCATAGCGCTGGGCAAAGTCGGCCAAACATGCCGCCGCTTCGCCCGCCTGACCCGAAACCAATACGGTTAGGGCTGCCAAACGGTCGGTCATACAGTTCGCATTGCGATACTGCTGCTCGGCCAGAGCGAAATCTTCGGCTTCACCACGGGCACAGAGTAAATCCAAACACAGGTTTTTCAGGCGACGACGGCCCATGGCTTCAGCCGATGGCGACCACTCCGCATCGTGTAGATCTAAATAGCGCGCCCGTAAAGACGCAGCTAAGGCACCCGATAAGGTTTGGCGTACTCGCTGCAAAGCGCCGTGGATAGCTTCCACGTTAACCGGCGACACCTGTTCGCACAAATAGCTCTCGCTGGGCAGCGATAACAACTCGGCGGCAAAACCCGGTGCCAATTGCAAATCATCGACAACAGTGCGACAAGCCTGCACAATCACCGGATCGAGCTGCGCATCTGCATCTTCACCTTTGGCCAAGGCTTCGGCCAACTCCAACACACCTTGCATATGCAGGGTTTCGGCGGCGTCCCAGCGGCAGAAAGCATCGCTGTCTTGCTGCATGGCCAAGGCCAAGTCGGCACGCGGCCAATCGTACTGAATTTTCACCGGCGCCGAATAACCACGCAATAACGATGGCAGCGGCTTCTCGCCAATATTCGTAAAAGTAAATTGTTGCTGTTTTTCAGTCAGCACCAAGACTTTGGTGGTGTCTTGCTGGTTCTCTTCACCCACCAACTGTAGCGGCAGCATGTCGCCTTGTTTGTTCATCAAGCCCACGGTGATGGGAATCATCAAAGGCTCGGCATCGGCGTCGCTGGGCATCGACTGCTGGAAACTCAAGGTGCATTGCT
>JAKSCJ010000190.1 GCA_022360675.1 Lysobacterales bacterium | reverse complement strand
TCGTCGCCGGTGTTTTTGCGTAGTTCTAAAAACTCTTCGATATCGATGTGCCAGGTTTCTAAATAGGCACACACAGCCCCCTTGCGTTTGCCACCCTGGTTCACGGCCACGGCGGTGTCGTTCACCACTTTTAAGAAGGGCACCACGCCCTGGGAACGACCATTGGTGCCTTTAATGTGCGCACCCAAACCGCGCACGGGCGTCCAGTCGTTGCCTAAGCCACCGGCAAATTTCGATAACAAGGCGTTGTCTTTTAAAGCCGAGTAAATGCCGCTTAAGTCGTCGGGTACGGTGGTGAGATAACAGCTGGATAACTGCGGACGCAAAGTACCCGAGTTAAACAGGGTGGGGGTGGAACACATGAAGTCGAAGCTGGAGATTAAATCGTAAAAGCGAATGGCTGAGGCTTCGCGATCGATCTCGTTCATGGCCAAGCCCATGGCCACGCGCATGAAAAACGCCTGGGGCAGTTCAAAGCGCACTTCTTGATGATGCAGGAAGTAGCGATCGTATAGGGTTTGCAAACCTAGGTAGGTGAAGTTGAGATCGCGCTGGGGCTGGATGGCGGCGCTTAGACGTTCGATATCGAACTCGGCCAGGCGTGGATCTAAGCGTTGGTGCTCGATACCGGCCTGAATGTAGGCATCGAAATATTCGCCGTATGCCTCGGCCATGGCTTGGTGGTTTGCAGCGCGGGGTAAGCCGAGAAAATCCAAGGCTTCGCGGCGCAGGCTGTGCAGCAATAAGCGGGCGGTGGCTTGGCTGTAATCGGGCTCTTGTTCAATTAAGGTGCGCGCACTCATCACCAGCAGTTGTTCTAACTCGTGCTCGCTAATGCCTTGGAACAAACCGCGAAAGGCATCTTGCAAAATGCGTTCTGAATCGGCATCGGCCAGGCCGTGGCAGGCTTCTTCAATCCATGCGCTCAGCTGCTGGGGCGCCAGGGCAAATTGGCTGCCATCGCTGCGGCTGACTTGGATTTGCTGTTGATCGGCGCTTTGTTCGTTGGCCACTTGGGCTTCGCGCAGACGTTGGTGTTCTTCGCGATACAGCACATAGGCCCGCGCTATGCGTTGCTCGCCGCCGCGCATCAGGGCTAATTCCACCTG
>JAKSCJ010000226.1 GCA_022360675.1 Lysobacterales bacterium | reverse complement strand
CACGCCTTCGCAAGGTAGCTTCAATGCGGGAACTTGGAGTGTAGGTAATGTACCTAGCGGCACCAGTGAAACCTTAACCTTTATCTTAACGGTGGCTGCAAACACGGTAGAAGGAACCGATGTCATCAGCAGTGCCGCCAATGTTACCGCCGTCAATGAGCCCGATAGTAATGGTGCCAATGATTCGGTCACAACGGCTACTTCAGTACTGAGTCAAATTGATATTGCGCTATCGCAAAGCAGTTCGATTAACCCCGTGGTGGCGGGCTCTGGTGTGGGTAATTTAACGATCGAATTCCAGGCGACCAATAATGGTCCTTCGGATTCCACAGCCACTTTAGTCAATGTCTTGTTACTACCGGGTAACAACCCAACTTCGATTACCGCCGTCTCGGTGACGCCTTCCTTAGGTAACTTTGACGAAAACACGAGTGTTTGGAACTTAGGCCGACTAACGGCGGGTAATACCGCGACCTTAAGCATTGTGCTAACTGTTCCTGCCGATGAGTTAGCGAACCCAGAAGGTATTCGCTCGGGCGCTGTAGTAAGCAACAGTAACGAAACCGATACCGATAACTCGAACGATCTCACGGATGAGTTTATCGGCATCGCGAATGAAGTGGATGTGGCCTTATCGCAAACCGAATCCAGCGATCCGGTAACGGCAGGCTCGGGTGCCGAGAACCTGACTTATGTCTTAACTGCCATCAACCATGGTCCTTCCGATGCGCGCAATATTGTGATTGACGAACAGCTGACGCTGCCTATCGGTGTCACTATCGATAGCATTACACCGAGCCAAGGTAGCTATGCTGCGAATCAATGGGATTTAGGCACACTAACACCGGCTAGCAGTGCCACTTTAACCGTGGTGTTGACCGTAGCTGCCGAGGCAGAAGCGGGAACCAACAATATTGTGAGCACAGCCCAGGTTAGCGCAGTGGATGGTACCGATACGGACCCGGCAAATGACTCGGTTACCACGGCGACATCGATAATTACCGAGGTGGACTTGGCTTTGAGCCAAAGCGAATCGGTAGATCCAGTAGAAGCAGGCTCGGGTACGGGTAATCTGCAATATGTGCTCAGTGTGAGTAATGCAGGACCTTCCAATGCCACCAATGTGACCTTGGAGAATCTGCTGACCTTACCCGCAGGCGTGGTGTTGGATAGCCGTACGCCATCGCAAGGTGTGATTAGTGGCGATACTTGGACGCTGGGTACTTTAACGCCAGGCACTACCGAAACCCTGAGCATCACCTTGACCGTACCCGCAGGAGCGGAGCAGGGTATCAACATCATTACCAGTTTGGCGCGGGTCAGCGCGCTTACCGAGCCCGATAGTGATCCGGCCAATGATGAAGTGAGCACCAGTACCTCGGTGGGTGCATCGGTGGACTTGGCGGTAACACAGACCGAATCGGCCGATCCCATCACAGCGGGTAGTGGCGACGAAAACCTCAGCTATGTGGTGCGTGTCGATAACTTGGGTGTTTCCGATGCAACAGCGGTGGAAGTTGCCAGCCAGCTAACCCTGCCCAGCGGGGTATTTTTGGCGCGTAACGAAACTTCCCAAGGCTTCTTTACTAATGGAGTATGGACGGTGGGCCGTATCGAGCCGGGCAGCCATGCCGAGCTGACCTTGTTCATCACGGTGGATGACCATGCCCGTACGGGCACCGATGTAATTACCAGCACGGCCAGTGTGAGTGCGGTGAACGAAGCCGATGCCGATACCAGTAACGATACCAGCTCCATCAGCACCAGCATCGTTAACGATTCACAAATCCTGGCCAGTGTCGATGATGGCCGCGAAACCGCCTTCCCGGGCGATAGCATCATCTACACCATTCGCTTCGAGAACCAAGGCCCGAGCGATGTGAACGATGCCACCGTGAGCGATATCTTCCCGGCTGCTTTAGAGCAAGTGCAGTGGACTTGCGTCGGCTCGGGTGGTGCGGTGTGTAATCCGGGCCCTGAAGCTGATGTGCTGAATGATGTGGTGGATATCCCCGTCGGTGGTGATGTGACCTACACCGTGCTAGGCACTGTGGTGAGTGATTTCATCGGCACCCTCAGCAATACCGCTAATATCGACGTGCCAGCACGACGCTCGGCCAGTGCTAGTGACTCTACGCAGGTTATTTCACCGGCGTCGCTCATCGCCTTTAAGTCGGTGGAAGGTGAGTTCCGCTTCTTACAAGAAGTGCGCTACATCATCACCGTGGAGAACAGCGGTGACCATGCCCAGTTCGATAATCCGGGTGCCGAGATTGTGGATCAACTCCCCGCCGAGGTGAGCTTGCAAAGCGCTGTGATTCTCGATGGTGGTGGCGAGCTGAATGTGGATACCGCTGCCAACCGTGTGGAATGGAATGGTCGTATCGAGCCACAGGGTTTTGTGGAAATCGAGATTCTCACCTTGGTTAACGGCGGTACCGAAGGCGCTTTGGTCGTGAATCAAGCTGAGGTGTTCTTCGATAGTGATGGCGACGGTGCCAACGAAAGCACTGCGGTTAGTGATGACCTTAATGTGAGTGGTGCGGGTGACCCCACCACCTTCATTGTGGGTAATGCGATCCCCGTGCCGGTGATGAGCCGCTTGGCGTATCTGATGATGATCTTCTTACTCATGGCGGTGGCGATACACCGCCTGCATGAGCGTGTGTCTTAAGTAGCGACGAACGATTCACTCCCCATTATCACGCTGCTAGTGAAGCCCGGTATCTGCTGATACCGGGCTCTTTTTTACTTAAAGCTCGAACTGACTTAAGGCTGCTCGAAACTATCTTGCAAGATGATATCTTCGCTGGCACTGCCGGTTAAGCGGCCATCGAGTTGCCGTACAAAGTTCAACAAAGCATTTTGCTGAGCGGCGCTTAAGTTTTGCACTCGACGATGGGCTTGGCCCTGATTAATCACATCGCTATTAGCAATGGTGATGTCGTCGATAGCGGCACCAAACTGGGTGTTATCTACCCGTACTTCAATTTGGTTATTGTTACCCGCTAATAATTGAATATCGTTGAAGCGCACGCGTATCCATTCGAACTGGGTTAGCTGGCGTGACACACTGCGGCTGGCCACCACATTGCCGTTCACCAATAGGCTGAATGTGGTGTCCGAACGCGGCAAGATACGCAGCTCAATATCGGCATTGCCACCATTGCCCCCATCCACATTATTAAAGCGCACCGCCGAACCATTATTCGGCAGATTCACCATTTGGCCGTGGAAGGAGCTGTCTTCATTAAACTGTGGGAAGCCCGGTGTTTGCGCACCGTTGCGTAATTGGCCGTCTTCGGCTTGATGCATGGCACCGCCAAAGCTGCTGAAGACTTCTGCCAAGGTTTCCGCCGAGCCATCATGCAGATAGGGCGCGGTGTTCCAGCTGCCCAATAAGGTGGGCGTATCGAAACCGCTTAGCGTTTGATTCAAGCGGGTGCCCGAGCTGTCGCGAATGGTGCCTACATTGTGCAAGGTGGGTGAACCTAAAGTGCTATCGGTAAAGCCGCGATCGGGGCGATGACAACTGGCACAGCCTTCCTGGGTGAACAAAGCTTCACCTTCGCTAAATTGCACATCTACTTGGCCATCGAAATCGCGATACGGGCTTTTCGGTAACGATTCGGCACCTAAAGATTCCACATAGCGGGTGAGTTGATCCAAAGCCGCACTGCGACCGCTATTGGGTGCACCCAAAGGCGGATTGGGTTGCTGACCGGGCGCTAAGAAACCGGTGCCGCCAAATTCGTTGACGATATCTAACACAAAGTCGGCCACTTCATCGAAGTTACCCGTCCAATGCATATTGCCATGATCGGTGCCGCCACGGCCGCGCAAGCTGGTGGTGTTTCTAAAGCCTTCGCCCCGTTGGGTGAAATCCCAAGTACGACCATCGTGACTGCCGTCGATATGGCAGCTGGCGCAAGATAAATAACCTTCAAAGCTCATGGCGTTTTGTCCGGTGGTGTCGTCACCGGCAAAGTAGAAGATGCGCTTACCCGCTAAGACTTCCGGATCTAAGCGCTCGCTATTCACGCTGCTTAGCGTGTTCACATCGCTTTCGCGCATGCCCGAGTGGAAGAATTCAGCCATGGGATACACGCCCACGCTGCGGCTTAAGAAGTTCTTCACCCAGAGGTTTTGCGTGCTTTCATCGAAGATCATCCCGCTGGGGGCCGAGCCACTATTCAAACGCCATAACGAGGTTTTACCCACACCATTGCGCACGGCAATATCGTCGAACACCGCCACCGCGTTATTGCCTTGCAAGGTGGTGAAGAGGTAATCGCCACGGGGCGAAAAGATTAAGGCAGAAGGTGAAGCGCCGTTATCGATATCCACACGGGAGCGGGCGGTATCCACGTTATCGACGCCCGGCTCATTAGGACCAAAGGGATGATCTAACTGAATACGACCTAAGATCGAGCGCACCGTGGTGTCGTGGCCCATGGCCACGTTGAATTCTTCATCTTGGCGGAAGAATAAACCACGATTGGTATCCATCTTCAGCGCGGTGTACCACAGCCAATCACCTTCGGGATGCAGGGTTAAGCTGGCGATATAATTCGGTACGCCCGGGCCATCGGCACCGCCGGAATCCAAACCGCCCAAACCACGATCGCGCCACAACGGAATGCTGCGATTGAAGTTCATGGTGTTTAAATCTACTTCCCACACTTCGCCAAAATGCTCTAAAGACATAAAGCGTGAGACATAGCCGGTTTGACCATCGGCTGAAATGGCAATGGCCGAAGCCGTGGGGCCTAATTCCACGCGACCTGATTCATTACGGCTGCTGGCATTAAACTTCACCAGCTGACCATTTAAGCGATCGTTATCGCCGCGAGCCCACAGGCTGATATACACCTCATTACCTGAGGGATTCGTGGCTACTGCCGTGGGGCGGCTGCCATAACCCATGGGTAAGGTTTCCACCAAACCGCCACTGCTGTTTAGCACAATGACCGCATCGTGATCGCGGGCGGTAATCCACACTTGGTTATTGTTATCGATAGCAATGCTTGATGGATGCACAGCGGTATCGATGTGCAACAGACTACGCAGATTCACTTCACCCAAGCGTTGTTCGGTATCGGCATTAAAGCGCGTCACGCTGTCGTTATCGGGATTCACCACCCACACCTGGCGAGTGCTGTTATTCAATGCGATGGTGCTGGATTGTGTGGGGCGCGCACCGTTTAACACTGGCGCTACGTTCATGGTGCGAATCGACGAGGCCACCGAGTGCGAGCCATCGGGTTTGGTATCGCGAACTTGAACCTTCACCTCGTAATGGCCAGCTTCAGTAAAGCTATGCAATACATTATTGGCACCGCCCCAATCGCTGACCGGCGTGCCATCGCCAAAGGTAAAGCGATACTGCAAAGGATCGCCATCGGCATCGGTACTGTTCACATTAAAGGTAACCGGCGTACCGGGCTCCACCGGACCAGCATCGGCTGTGAAACCATTAATCACCGGCGCTGCATTGCCACCGCTAATGCCCGAACCTGTAGAAAAGGTAAAGGAGTAGGGCTCAATACCATTACCCGATACATCTTTAATGCCGTTGGCCGCAACGGTAACCTGATACGTTTGGTTAGGCTCTAAATATTCTCTAGGCGTGATGGTTAAGATGCCGTCGTAGGCAAATGAAGTCCAAGCATCCACCGGTGCGCCACCCACGGGCGCTACCGAAACCGTTACGCCATTGATGATGGTGAACGATTCCAAGGTTTCATCAATGATCAAAGTTATCGGCGCGCCAAGCGGATAATTGGTTTGGCCATCGCGCGGAATGTGATAACCCACATAGGGCGCGCGGGTATCGGGTTGGCTGTCGTGGCACCACACACCCACACCATCTTTACCGGCAATACCAATGCCGCCACTCAACATTAAATTACCGATGGGCAAGGTGTATTGGCTGACATCTAATACACCGCCAATACTATTGCCCGGCCGGTTATTACCCACCTCGTCAAACTCCAACACAATCTCTAAGGTTTCCATGTTCACCTTATGACGGCGGGTAAACATGAATTCATCTTGGGTTTGCACATAGGGCACGGCGGTGCCCGCATTTAAGGCGTCGTCGCCACTGAAGTCGAAGGTTTTAACTAAGCGTAGATTGGTAGGGTCGGTGTAATCGATAATAAAGGTGCGATCCATATCGGATCCGCCGGATAACACCAGATAGTTTTCCCATACCGCAGCCAAGTATCCACCCACAGCACCGGAAAGCTTGTCTAATAATTGCAGTGGTTGAGGTGGATCTTCAAAGGTGGGGGCGATGTCGTAAACCACCACACCTTGCATGGAAGCATCGGAAGCAACAAATAATAAATTACCAATTAAGATCGAATTACCCGCCACCCCATGCTCGGCCAAAGGCGACCACTCGGCCAATAACTCATCGGCCCGCCATAAGCGCGCATTACCTTCGGTGGGCCCGTATTGCAGCCAATTAAACGGCGTGGCCCAAGGGTAATACATATAATGTAACTGGCCGTTAACAGGCCAGCTTTGTTGGGGGAAGAAGATCTCTTCAAAAGGCAGCTCATCGCCAATGGCATTCACACCGGGCGACACCCGACGCAGAAAATCCCCCGCGTAATCGCCCACCTTCACCAGCGAATGCCCGCCGTGCTGCGTGCGGAAGTTGATATTTTGATCGCCCTCCGTCACCAACGTAAGCGACGCCGGATCCGACGGATTCGTAAACACCCACTCCCGGCGATCAGTACCGGTCACGTTATTCGTGTAAATCCGCCCATTGTGGTACGTGATATTCCCCACACGATCCAAACCCACCTGGCGAAAATACAATTCACCCGGCGTACACGCCATCTGATGCGGAAACCCCGGCACCACCGGCGGCACCTGAGCCTGCACCCCAAAACTCAATAAACCCAAAGCCCCGACCACACCCAGCCGCAGCAAAGTAGACAAATTCGACCCAAACACAATCCAACCCCCACAACAAAAGCCGTCTCGAATTCTAACAATAAGAAAGTGCTTGGATGTAAAACTAAAGTAATAACAATGTATTAGCTATAAGTTAAGTTTTTTTGGGAATGGGTATTGAGTTTGAGTGAGTGGTCGCAGTGATTAGATGTAAAAGGGAGGTACAAATATGTGCAAGGCTAGATGACTAACATGTCGGAATGGAGAGTCGATTATTATTAACCGCTCTGGTAGCTAGAAATTAATGCTTACTATTTTGAGTACGAAAGATGACTGTATTTGATATATAAGTTGTGGATATGTTTGTCGCTGTTATTGAGAAAGTTGGCATGAGTAGAAAATGAATAATAACGTTGAGACTGAGAATCTAAAAGTAGGCCTGGCACTTAGGTGTAGGTAGGTAAAATTTATTTATTTTTGATCAGAAATTATATTTATGAGCATAATCAATGCTTAATAACGAGTCCAAAGGGTTTTTATTGCTTAGTTTAGGTTTTTTTATATAGCAAAATTTTATTACAAGTTGCTACAAGTTTTAAGGTTGTTGATATTTACTACTTGTATTTCTTGTGAATAGAAACGAGTGAATTATTTGTCTTGGATAAATAAAACTGATGGGAATCGGATATGCAAAGGAACTTTTCTTTTGGAGTAGGAATGGAAAAGGGTGTTTACAAATTTCTAGTTTTGATTGTTTTTCCTTTGTTGATGTCATCTTGTGCAACTACAGAGGGTGAACCGTCAGCCTTTGGTTCGTTTGTAAAGCGTATGATGCCAACAATAGTTATCGAAACAGAGAATGGTTACTCTGCTCTTAGTGAGGAATATAAAGGCTGTATGAGGTCATGTGTGTCTCATAATGAAACTAAGCAGTGTATTAAATACAGGGATGATGCTGCTGAGGAATGCAATCGATTTATAGGAAAATAAAATTAATTGTGTTCTGTGTGGTCGTTCCTTCTAAATTAATAGTGGAATTGCGAGGATATCTTGTGAATAAAGTTTTTTTGATGCTGTTGTTATTGCCGCTTTCAGCTTGTGTTGTTAGTACAGGTGGCGCACAAAAACATACAGATGGAACCACAAGCGCGGAATGTAATGATGTTTGTGCAGATCGCACAGGAAATCAAGCAATGTGTGCTGAATTTGCTAAATCTGGAAGATTGAGCTGTGGTGAGTTGATTAAAAAAGTATGTGAAGCAGAGGAGGGTGGAGCATGCGGAAGTTAGTTGATTGATGCGTAAGCTTTAATTTTTCTTGCTTTGTATATTTTTTGCGTATCAATGTTATGAAATTAATTAGAGGGTGCTTAAATGAAAAGTTTTGTTGTTGCTACAGGAATAATTGCTTCAATCTACCTTGCATTTTTGATTGTGG
Organism: Lysobacterales bacterium; assembly: GCA_022360675.1. Lineage (GTDB taxonomy): Bacteria > Pseudomonadota > Gammaproteobacteria > Xanthomonadales > Wenzhouxiangellaceae > JAKSCJ01. Next base: position 1,551 of record JAKSCJ010000226.1, on the reverse strand, counting down.
AAACTTTTGGATATGGTTATCGAACATCAGAAAAGTATATCTTAATACAACTATTGAGAGGCATTAGCGTAATGAGCATTTGGTTGATTATTCATAAATTAGGTAATCTATCAAAATAACTGTGGTGTATTTGTTTGCAGAAATATTTGATGATTGTTTTGTTTTATGAGTAGAGATACCTTCAGAAAAATAAACTCTGCATGCTCAGTGTTTTTCCTTGGTAACACATGAATATCATAATATTTTCTAAAAAATAGACAGGTATTAAGTATCGATTTTTGGGGAAATTATGCTAAGAGGTGGCAGTAAAAACCATAATTTACAGAGAAGCTGATAACCTCCATTATAAAGGAGGGGGAGAACTATCTAGTGACCAATAAGTTTTGTCGCAAGCAAGAAGTCGACCCTGACAGCTGCAGTAGGAAAGCTTTATCGCTGCTACCATGCAAAAGCGGTTAGTACATAACTACCTCTAAGCACTTGGCTATACAAAGGCTTGGGTTTGAGAATGGAAGGTAAGCAAGAACGCGGTCATAGCAGATTTGGCGGACGGCATCTGCTGAAGCTTTGGTATGTGTTGAGCACTCTTAATGAAGCCTAGTTGGTGATTAAATCACAGATGCGAAAATTTCTTAAAAATTAAAAATTCAGTTTTGAAGCTATTTTATATTCGATCGCAACAAGCATCATTATTAATGATGTACACTTTTTTGTAGGCTTTACTAAATTTAATGGAGTGCTGTAGTATTGAGTATGCCAATAGAATAAGTTGCATCGTGATTTATATCATGTGTACGCAAGTTTTTTAGTTGTATTGAATGCATTTTATAGCGACCTTCATAATAGTGATTGCTTCACAGTCGTAGTAAGCTTGATAAAAATTTTGAGGTCTACGGCTCAATAGTAGTATGGAGGTATTTCGAACCGTAATTAGAAAGAGTAAGGATTACTGCGCCATGTCCAAGGTGCATGATATTTAGGAGAAGACTATGAAGCAATATAAGATATTTGCGAATCCTCAAGGTGACCATGAAGCAGTAAAACAAGGGTGGTCGTGGCCAGCATTTTTTTCACTTGGGTATGGGCAATGCTGAAAAAAATGTGGGGGCTCGGTATTGGGATAATAGCGGGGACGTTTGCTTATGTTGTGTTTTTGGGGGTTTTGGGCTCGGATGATTTTTTGCAAAGTTTGCAGATAAACATTGTTTCTATCATGGTCAATATCGCTCTCGGCATGAAAGGAAATGAGTGGAGAGAAAACAACTTGGCCGAACGAGGTTATGAACATAAGGATACAGTTACTGCTGCAAACCATGAAGGAGCTGTTGCTCTTTTCTTAAAAGAGCAACAACGAACAGGTGTCGTTCAACAAAAGACACAGACGTCCCTAAGCACTGAGTAAGCTTGCTTTAGTGCATATACGAGTTTAGGTTGCTTAGGGTGTAATCACTCCAATAATTTGCTGAAGTTATAAGTAGAAAATTCCATTAAAATAGATCCATCAAGGAGTTTTCTGACCATGCGTAAATCCCGATACAGTGACAGCCAAAT
>JAKSCJ010000109.1 GCA_022360675.1 Lysobacterales bacterium | reverse complement strand
TCGCCTAGCCTTGGTTAGTGCTTTAGCAACTTTTGCCTTTGAAGCCGGTGAGGCTCCCTCACGTTTATTCACTTGTTGGCCATTTGCATGAAAAGCACACAGCGACAACACCAATACAAAAAATAGATAGCGCATCCTACTCTTCTCCATCAAAAGGGCCGGAAAGCAGAATTTGCTTCCGGCCTAAAATACTAGTTATCGTCTTTTTGACAAGCGCTAGTACCCACAACGCCAACATTTGAACAGGCTTTCACTTCCTTACCAATACCAACGGTAGTAATATTCTCAGCGTCAACATCAATATTCACATCGCCACGAATCGCTGTGTTATTACCAATAACAGCGCCTACATTTGATTCTACGATTACATCATCACCGATACCTACAGTGGTGACATCTTCCACATCAACCTCAATTGTCACATCACCTTCCACTTGAACACCGCCTTGGCTTTGTGCAAGTGCCGAAGACGTTAAACAAAAACCACTAAACATCAATAAAGCGATAAACGTACACTTAGACCAGTTCATTTCCTATTCCTCGTTACTTAACATTAATCACATCAAATAGACTTAAGCAAACTAATAATTTGCTTTGAGGTTTGATCTGCTATCAAAGCCGATTGCTTGCCTAGGTTAATTGACGTGTACTTCAACTCCATGGGAGTTAAATATAAAAAATGGTCAGTATTATTTTCGTCAAGAATAACAGCATTAATTTGATTGATACTTTGGATCGTATTTCTTCCATAAAAAGACAGAGTTTGGCTTCCTAACTCATGCACAGTAATAATGACAACAGCATTTGAATCCAATTTTTCAGCTTCAATGTATTGCCTAGCTCGACTCGGTTGTTGCTGTATCGATTCAAATTCATGCCCTGGAACTGAGCGCATTTGAATCCTAAAGCCTTTTCTTTGTAGCACGTTCGAAACATGTTGAACCAAGGTACGGCTCACAGGATTTTCTAATTCGCTCAGCAATAACAGGCGTCTTTGTAAGCCCCTAGCTTTATCTATCGCTTGAGGCGTATCAATATGAACAGTAGATGTTGAACTTACTCTATTTCTACTCGCTACATTTGGCTTCTGCATTGATGCTTGACTTGCCGGTAAATCAGTCACCGATAAATCACCTAATTTGGCTATTTTCATTTTCGCCAGCTCAGAAAAGGCCCCGTCAGGAAATGTTTTTAAGTAATACTCATAACTTGAGATATCTTCTCCGGCAACCACTTCTTGCCAAAGCCGCAGCTCCGCATCACCAGTAACACCAGCACTCTGCACCTGGGTTTGCGGTGTGTTTTGTGGCCGAAAGTAAAAATCACTGCCATGTAACGACGAGTTTTCCCAAGGTACTTGCTGGTGATTGGTTTGACTAATCACCAGTCCTCGCGCTCGTTTAAAGACAATTTCGGCCGGTAAACCGGGCTCATCCAATGCCTTAACCAGCGCGTAGGTATAAGGGCTATTATTCCCATCTCCATCCAGTGCAACTTGCCCTGGTGCTGTTGCATACGCTACCAATGTTCCAGCAGGTGCTCGCAGTTGGGCTAAGCCGCCTTGTACCGAGCGTGTTGAATGATCAAAAGGATTGTTTCGACAAGCATCCAATACCAGGAAATTCACTCGACTACCCGCACGCTCCATTGCATCTAGTAACAAGTTCGCATTGACTGCTGTGCGGGTAACATCACCCGCAGTCTCACCAGAAAAATCGACGGGTAATAGGTAATTTTCACCAGAAACTTGCACACCGTGTCCAGCGTAATAGGCAAAAGCAGCAACATCTTTATGACGACTAATACGATTCTCAAACGTTCCAATCGCAGCAAGCATAGTACTTAGGCTAGCGTTTTTAACCAGAGTCACATTAAAGCCCAGCTCTTCAAGCTTATCTGCCATTAAATCCGCATCTCGAACCGGGTTATCTAAGGCATTATTGATATAACTTGAATTGCCAATCACAATGGCATGTTTATTACTGCCCTGTGCGGGCAAATTAGCACTTGCGAGCAATAAAACCATACTGCCTAGCAGGAGCACCCTGTTGCTAATACATAGAGCTTCGTTAGCTGCTCGAACAAAACAATCTTTCAGGGCACTCAACGCCTTGTACCTTCCGCACATAATTCTTCATTCCCTGGTGTAGCAACTGGCTTAAAGCACTAAAACGCAATAAACTCAACACGCCTATTTTCTTCCGAGTCCGGCTCTTGTTTATTGAGTGGTTTTTCTTCACCTTCGCCTGAGGTAAACAATCTCTTGCTATCAATGCCTTTTTTGGTTAAGTGCTCATAAACCGACTGTGCTCTCATTTTTGATAAATATAAATTGTGTTTTTCGTCACCCACAGCGTCGGTGTGGCCTACAATCAGTATATTCTTGCCTTTCAATGCATCAGATTTTAAAGCTTCCACCATGGTTTCTAGAGGCTCGTGTGCAATTGCAGAAAGTTCAGCTGTGGCAAACTCGAAAGGAATATTCATATTTAACTTATTCGCAGTATTAGAGGTGCCATTACGCTCTGTACGAATATGCTTTGGGCCTCCACTGTTTAGCCTAGGCCCGCGTGTCTTCCCCCATCCGCGTGTTTTCGGTGGGCTCTCAGGCTCATCACCGGCCAGCTGTGCAATGATTTCCTCTTTCGTCCATTCTTTGGCCATTGCCATATTTCCACTCGAGGCAATACAAAACAAAGCTAGCACATAGCAAATCTTATTCATCCTCAATCTCTCCACATCGTCCTCAGATACGCTCTGATAGCTTTTTTTCAACGGGTTTAAACGATCACAATTAATGGCTGGAGTTCTAAATTACAGTCTTGCTATTTATCTCTGTATGCGATGGCGTTTATCAGAATATAAGTAACAAAAACCCCATAGTTCGTATCGAGGTGGGCACTGACCTCGATCATCAGGTGGAACCTTGCTTATGACACAATAGTTTCGGTGTATTTCAATACAACATTGATTATCTCTGCGTGCAGCACACGATCCGCCTATGTGCAGATCCCCACCCATATTGACAACATCGCCGCGAATATAAGCTGATTGAGTGCTACCAATTACAGTATTGGTATGTCCACCTCTGGCACTGTTGGTTACACTGCCGCCAATGGTGGCTTGAGTGTTACGATAACGTGCATCACCAATAATGATGCTTGATTGACCACCCTGATCAGCGTAGTTGTTTACTTCGTCGACAGTAACATCCACATCATTACCACGTGCCGTGCCAATGCTGGTATGAGCACTGGAACGGTTTTTTGCGATGGTGGTTACACCATCGCGAATATAAACATCAGCATCGCCATCATTACCCGATACACTTCCAATCACGGTAGTTGCGCTCGATTTATTGCTCGCCACCGTTACCACATCGTCTCTAATGGTTACGTCCACATCATGATTGCTACCGCTCGCCTCACCAACGACAGTTACTGCTTTTGATGAATTCCTAGCCGCCGTAATTACATCACCACGAAGATTGATATCTAAAGTGCTGCGGTCAGCTTGCGATAGCCCTATCCCTGTATAAGCTAACGATCGATTTTCGGCCAGTGTGTGAACATCACCTTTAATATTGGCACGAACGTTGACACGTCCTGCTCTCGCCACTGCAATCTCAGTAACCGCATCGGAGTGGTTATTAGCGCTACTGTTAATCGTATTTGCATTGATATTAATGCGAATATTACCGTTATAACTGCGCTTAAAAGAGCGTAATCGCCTGGGGAAGTGTGGTGGTGTCGTTACTATTACCACTGGCGATGGAAAATAAAGGTAGTCTTCTATAAATGCTTCAAACTGGTTTGCTAGATCAAACTCTTCAATAAGTCTAAATGCCAGTTGATAACATAAACCTGCAGAAGCTGGTGTTAAGAACACAGAACATAAAGCACCTGACAGTAGCGGTATTCCCTGCGTAACCGCCAAGTTTCCCAAGGCACCAACGAATTGAGTCAACGCATCCTTAGGGTTACCAAATAACACCGCAGAGATAACTTCACCTGCCTCGTTGATGATAGATTTGGCAATTTTCCAGCGTTTTTTCTTAGCAATTTTTTCTCCCTGCGCCAAAAGATTATGCGTTTTTCTATCTTTATTTTTTGCTATCAACAAGCGTTCAATATGCAAATTACTATGTTTTTGTAAGCTGACCTCCGCAGCGTCTGCTACACCTTGCTCGGCCAGAAACTGCTCAACGTCTGACGCCATAGCAACAGTGGGCACTAATATAGTGAGGAGCCACAAGAGCACCGCGCCGATTAACACGCTCCGAAAATTCATAACTGTTTTCCATATTGATAAGCGTCAATAGCAATCATTTGGCTTAATCGTGGAGCTTGATTGTTACTAATTATCTTCTGTTGATGTGGTTCTTTTTTACTTAACTGGCTCAAATAAAAGTAACGTGCTTGGGTGGCAGTCGCCGAAAGAACAAAAAAATCTGATTTAATTCTTAAGGAAAAAATAGGTACCAGAGCGGTTCTTAATTCTTGTGGCAGTGAAAGGTAAGTTTCAATTTCATCAACAGGTATTTCTCCTTGAGACATTCTCATCAACTCATGCGCATCACCTAATTCTACATAGCTTTGAAACAAGCCTTGAGCCTGGTTAAAGACTCCGTTCTCCAACAAAGCCAATAGATTAGCGTGTTGTTCTGCCAAACTAGCTGCAAACTCTTGACGCTGTGGTTTCGTTAGTTCTTCAACTCGCTGCAACTGTGGGTTTTTATCGCTCATAATTTCAGGAAACAGATCACTGAAGTAGCGCATATTGCGTTTGGTCTGTTGCTGAATCGCTACATTAATCGGAACTGCTGGCAGTGCATCCAACCAATTCTTACCAGCAGTCATACTGGTGTCGGGCAACCAGAGATTGCTCGACACTAGTTTCATTACGTTATCCGCACGTTTCCATTCTGTAATTAACCATGTATTGAGAATCACATTGTAATAGCCGGCTACCATGACCTCACAATTAATATTCCCGTGAAATACTTGTGTTCCTCTAAAAAAATAAGACCACATAGCCTTAGTGCTTGATGAAGAACTCAAACCTTCTATATCGAAATTGAATTGAGTTACACCATCTGCACCAAAAAACTGATTAATCTTTTCAACATCAATAATCCCAACACTGCGGAACTCCGCTGTGGTTTTCACCAATAAAGATAAATCTCTCTCTAAGTTTGCACTTTTATCACATTGAAAAGAATAAACATTTGTCGAACACACAATGGTTAATAGAACCACCAACAACCTGAACATTATGGTTTCCTAACAAAACACAAGATCAATATCGCTACTATGACCTCAGTACTACTGTCATGAACTCCACTTCCCTCTCTCCAATTGAGTGACTAATTTACTGGATTCAATGTGTATATTTATGACAGCGATTTTTTCTTAAACCAGCAAAAACAAAAACATAAAGAAAAAAATTAAAAACAAGAAATAAATTTCTGACCCATTTATCGAACATCAATACACTTCAATATCAATAAGATAAAAACAACTTGAACGTAATAGCTCTCATTAGACTCAGTTTATGCCATTTTCCTTTTCCCATTTAACCACCTATCTGATGAATAAGCTTCAGTAATAAAAATCGTTTTTTAAAAAAATCATCATTTTAGCTAAACATTAACTACTTAAAGAAGGCTGATGATCCAGACAAATATTTTATCGGTTTAGTGTCCCATTATTCTAAAACAAGCTCTATTTTTCAGCTTGCTATTCTCCCCTAAAAAAATAGGGACAGTGATTAACTGCCCCTATTTCCAGTCCATTAACAATAAAGTATAAATTTATCTATAGTTACACCTTATTGTCGATCAAAAAAGCTTATGCCATAGTTTCGACATCATGCTTTGTTTAACGCTGTAGTGCATTTTTTCTTGTACCGCTTGTACCGACTCAACGTAATCGGCATCTTCATTTTGAATATGGCTGACTAACCATCGCTTCAACATGACAATGAGCTCGTCAGTGACATCTTCGCCTTGTTTAAAGCGCTCTACATATTGGTTTACACGACTAATGAACAAGTCATGAACCTTTTTATGTGGCGCTAAGAACGGGTAGTTCGCTTGCTCCATTAGAGCTTCTTCGTACGCGAAGTGAGACACTGTGTATTCGGTTAACTCTTCAATCACCGCAAACACAATTTTTTCATTGTGCTGGCTATCGATTAAAGTATTAATGTAGCGCACAATTTTTTGGTGCTGGTGGTCAATAACAGAAATACCTGTATTGAGATCGTCACGCCACTCGAAATGTCTCATTGTCAGCTCCTGATGCTGTATCCAGAGTCGATTTAACTGCTGATAGGAATGAGCTTAACGCTATTGTTATCGACGATTAGACCCACGGGCTGAGTGATTAGCCTCAAGCCCATGACTGCGTTAAACCCGGGTTAGCAAACTAAGAGTTAAAAGACCATCAATGCGCAGCATGCGGGCATATTTGCACTGATGTAACTCATTAAATTCAAATTCCGATGGGATACGATGGGCGCTATGGTTTCCTACCACATCCTCGCCTCATACATCGTAATTGAGGATTCATTACACGGTGGGTTTTATCTCGTTATCCTCACCGTTATACCCAAACTCAACAGCCATTACCTGACGTTGTTTAGGACCAAACCCTTAATCACGAAATCAGTGCAGCCACAGCATTACTTTGATTGTAGTGAAAAGCAATGCGAAGCAAACCGTATGCTGAACGCATGAATTGAAATGAAGTTGCTATGCCTGCAAAGACGCATAGCAAATGATTAATAGCCACCATCACTTGTGCTAATAATCTTCATTGTGTGATGCCTTAAGCATCCGTTTATGCACTGTTATTTCATCTCGGCCGCAATTGAACAATGCAACTACGCACAGTTCATAACCACTCATACACAATGACTTACCTGCCATCGTTAGGCTGAGTGGTAACAAAAAGTGATGCCGAGTGAATTGTTGCAAACAGTATAAAAGCTCACCCACAGCCAATGTTTGATGCACGTCAATTGCTAGTACTGAAAGCCACTTATGTCCGTACAAACATCATAAATAGACAATATACCGTGCTGTGTTAACACATTATTAGGTTTGGGCTTAAGCGCATTAATGCTAAAGCCCCATTCGTATCAACGAAGCGCTTCATTAATGAATGAATATTCTGCTTTCGACGAATAGACATCTGCTGTTAAGCCAGTATGATGGCCTATGGTTCTGGCTTAGCAATTCTTATCTAGAATTATTCACTAGTGTCAGTATCTTGGGCGGTATTCACCTGGGTGAATATCTAATGCTTTTTGTCGACGTACACGGAAATCGCATTGATGACTACGGCAACCATACAAGCCGGTGTAAGTGGTATGGCCATTTACGTGCCACAACTCAAAGTACCGTTGGAAAAATGGTGCGAATGGAACCAACAACCTTGGGCTAAAGTCGCCAAAGTGGTGGGGAATAGTTTTCGCATGCCGCGCCCTTGCGAAGATGTCTATACCATGGCCGCCAGCGCGGTACTACGCTTGATCCAGCAGTATCAGATCGATCCACAACGCATTGGCATGTTGTCTTTAGGCACTGAATCCAGCAAGGATAATGCGGCGGGTGCGGTTATCGTGCGTGGCCTACTGGATTTAGCCTTACCTCAGTTGGGTTTGCCACCCATCAGCCGGCATTGTGAGGTTCCCGAGTTCAAGCATGCCTGCCTGGGTGGTATCTATGCGCTGAAGTCATCGCTGCGTTACCTCGCCACCGATGCCGAAGACGATAAAATCGCTATTGCTGTGGCGGCCGATGTGGCCGAGTACGCTCGCGGCAGCAGTGGTGAGCAAACCCAAGGCGCTGGTGCTGTTGCGATGTTAGTGGACCGGGAAGCGCAAATGTTTCGCCTCGATCTAAGCAGCGCCGGTGTTGCTTCGGCCTACCGTGGCCCCGATTTCCGTAAACCCTCAGCACGGCATTTTTCAGAACGCTACCAAACGGGTTGCCAACGCGCCCACGACTTCCCTATTTTCAGTGGTCGATATTCAACCCACGCCTACACCGACGCCACCTTAGCGGCGGTACGTGACCTCTGGCGTCGCTTACAGGCTGATCCTTTCACTGAGCTGGAATCGGTCTCGCAGTTTTTCTTTCATCGCCCCTACGCACACATGCCGGTTTCGGGCTTGGCAATGATTTACCTGGACGCGCTCCATCAGTCGGGGCAATTAGATCAGCTCCGTGAACTGGCCAAGTCGAATGATCTCGACTTAAACGAGGTGCGCGCCGAGTTAGATCACAAGGTGGATTTATTCGCCCAATTACAACAACAGCCCGATGCCCAGCCTTATCCACATAGCGCCAAGTTGGCTGCATTGTTACGGCGGACTGAGGCGTTTAAGCATTTTTGTCAGCAACGTTTAAGCTTAGGTGAACAGCTCACCGCTGAGCTGGGCAATTTATACACCGCATCGCTGCCCTCATGGGTGGCCGCCGGTTTTAATGCAGCATTGCAACACGACAACACGGTTTTCGGAGAAAAAGTGTGGATGGTGGGTTACGGTAGCGGCGATGCATCCGAGGCCATTCCTTTGCTCGTATCGCCCAATTGGCGTGAAGCCGCGCAGAATATTCAATTTGAAAAAGCGCTGGCTCACGCATACAGCCTTAACCAAGACGAGTACGAAGCGCTGCACGATCACGCACGCGATGTGGCTTTAGCAGCCCACAATGACGACGGCGACCTGCTGGGCTTGCCGCCTTTTTCGATTAGCCGTTTTGGTGAGCGCTACGAGCAAGATTTCCAAGACTTAAGCGTGCCTTATTACCAGTTTAATCAGGGGCCAGTTTAATCAGGGCAGCGGCTAAGGCTGTTTTCATACGCGCATCATTCGCCGTGCTTAGTGACAATAAACGAGTTGCCCACTCTTGCGGGCAACTCGCTTTTTAATGGTGTGATTGAATGGCTTTAGCAAAGCAATCGGCAGTGGGCTCGAAGATACGCGGCTGCCAGTTAAGGCTTTTCATGGCCGCCGAGTTATCCACCACTAAGTCTTGATTTTGCCGTTTCACCATCGCGCCGTTAAGGCCACGAAAAGCGGGCAAGCGCGCAATTCCATTCAACCCCAAACTCAGCAAGCTAGCTGGCAGCGGAATAAAACGAACAGGCTGGTTAATGGCTTGCGCCGTTTTTAATACCATCTCGCGATAGCTCAAACGGGTAGCACCACCAATATCGAAGCGCCCTGCCGCATCTTCACGTAAATCCAGGCAATGTACGCAGAGCTTGGCAATATCGTCTGCGTGTACGGGTTGGCGCAGGCCATGGGCAGGCGCGGCTAAAGGAAACCACGGACGTTTCTGCAACCAAGCAGCAATTCGACTGAGGTTTTTATCCAATCCACAACCGTAAACCATCGTGGGCCGCAGTAAGGTCAAGATCAACCCACGATCCGTGCACAATGCTTGTAAACGCTGTTCACCCTCTTGGAGTTCAGCAAGTACCCGTTGTTCTTCAGATGTGGCACTTCCTTGTTTATTGGCCACACTACTGGAACTGACAGCCACCACCTGCTGTAGCCTGGGCATATGCTCGGCCACCTGGGCGGCATGGCGCAGGCTGCCTGCTGAAATTAATACGCTGGCATCGTTGGACAAAATTTGTTCGTCGAGGTCGTGTTGCATCCAGCAGATATTGTTCAGCACCCCCCAATCGGGAGCGCCGTTACGAGAAATTGCCAATACCGAATAATGGGCTTGGGCCAGGCGAGAAAGTAAGAAATAACCGATTTGAGAACTGGCACCAAGTACTGTGATCATGGTCTTCGTAACCCCAATAACAAAAGTGGTGAGATCAGTAAGAAGTGTAGCCAGGTCAGAAGATAAACTGCGCTGATTCCCAAAGGATTTTGGGGACAATGTTTATGTAGATATCGTAGTAAGCCGCGATGCTTTTGTCGACTCACCCACAGTGGCCGGGTGCGGCTCGATAAACCACCAATATGGCGAATGCGTAACTCTGGAATTAGAATAATTTTCCAGGTCTCATCATGCAAGCGCCGCATTAAGTCTAGATCTTCGAAATGAAACGTATAGCCCGTATCGAAACCCGAAACACTTAAAAACGCGCTGCGCCGTATAAACATGCAAGCGCCACTCACGGCTTCAACTTCCTGGGCTTCGGTGGGCATAGGTAAATGGCGTAAATCGATGCCATTTTCACGCTGCTTGAGCATCTCAGCCATGACGCGCGCCGGTGTGGGTAAGCGCCTGCGGCTACCGCGCTGCTCGGCACCATCGGCCCCCACCACAACGCCCGATACCAAGCCTGCACGGGGGTTTTCATCCATCACCGCTTCGCAGCGCCGGATAGCACCTTCGGCCAGTTCACAATCGGAATTTAGGATCAGGACAAACTCGGTATCACAAAACTGCACGCCCTGATTACAGGCCGGGCCAAAGCCGATATTTTCATGATTTCGAATGATATGGATATCGCCACCGTACTGGGCGCTGACTTGTTCCAGGCTGTCGTCCACCGAGGCGTTATCGACGATGATCAGCTCGACAGGGCTGACCCGATTAAGCACCGTTCCGACTGTGCGTACCAACTCATCACCTGAGTTGTAATTCACAATCAATACAGTGGTTCGGCAGTTAGCTTGAGTGTTCATTTTTCACAACTGGTCACGTAGTGTGCACTACGTATAGGGAAAACAACTCATGCAAACAGTGATCACTAACACGTCCTTGTGATTAACTGCGCCACATGAATAACGATCTGCCTGACATTATACAGGCATAGAAAAGCATTGAAATCATTATTCTTTTTGTTCAAAACAGCAATATTACCAGCCGTTCCTCAAGCCAGTTACCAACGAGAATTTCTGCCTCACAACACCATTGATGCCAGATATTGACTAATTTCCAAGCGTCGTGCTTTCAGGGGATCGGTGCGGATGAAAGCCATCACCTGATCCAAATACTCGGGGTAGCGCTGCTTAATAATTTCCAAAGCCTCGCCATTGGGTTTCAGACCTAAAGGTGCAAACGATGCGCCGCCACGGTGGGCCACATAGGCGTCATCACACACCACATTACGCCACCCGGCTTGCTGCGCACGTTGGCAGAAGTCATTTTCCTCACCATAACCACGGCCAAAGGCTTCAGCATCAAATAAACCCAAGTCATCCAGAGCCCTGCGGCGTATCCACATACAAAAGCCCACAGCCGTGGGCAGCTCTAGATACAAGGGCTCGCCAACGGCAGCGCAGGCTTGCGCGATGCGATCGACGTTTTCTGGCCACGGATTCGATTGACAAATCTCCGGCCAAGAAACAATCTCACCATTATTCGTCAATGGTGTGACTGTTGCGATACGCTCATCGCTGGCTGCACATTGTTCGATACGCGCCAACCAGCCCTGGCTTACTTGGGTATCGCTATTGAGCAGTAATACATCGCCAGTACTTTCGGCCATTCCACGATTAACGGTGCCCACAAAACCAAGATTGTGTTCATTTCGCAAAAAACGCCAGTGCGGTGCGCGGTTCAAATGACGCTCAATTAATGGAACCACGGCAGTGTCGGTGGAAGCATCATCGATAATCAGCACCGAGGTGTCGTCATTTTGGCGTGAATGCAAACTTTCGAGGCAAACCTGTAAGTCGTCACAGGCGTTAAAGACGGGAATAATAATGGTGGTAGCCATTACTTAAAGGCTCCTAGACATACCACTGATGCGGCAAACGATAAATACCCAGCTCGCGTACTTTACCGGTAACGGTTAAGGCGCTTTGAACCGAATCTTTTAAACGCACGCCTTCGGGATCTAAGGCATGACCGTGGATTAAATATTGCCCCGGCAATAGCTGGAAATCGGAAAAGCGTAAGCGAAATCGGAAAGTATGTGTGTCGATCTGCTCGCCGTGGGCATTATCATGTTGAGTAGCAACGCCATAAATTGGCGTGCCATCTTGGCGCGTCACCCCCACACCGGCCACCGGTTCGCGGCCATCGGGGCTATGCAGTATTAACTCCACACATAAGGTTTCGCCCAAGGCCATTTCGCTGGGGTTTTGCTGCTTATTCACGCTCAAGTGAAACGACTTCACCTGGTAGGTGGACGCGTCAAAGCTTTTTTCTTCTTCCTGATCTTGGCTTTGTTGGCTTTCGTGCCACGACGAATAAGCTTGGGTAACTTGATCCACATCACCAGCCATGTGTAGGTGACCTTCGTGTAGCCACAAAGCCTGCTGACATAAGCGACGAATTTGATAAGTACTGTGAGAAACCAGTAATAAAGTACCACCGTTGGCCAGGTATTTATCGAGCCAAGCGATACATTTACGCTGGAATGATTCGTCACCCACCGCCAGCACTTCGTCGGTAATTAGCAAGTCTGGCTCTAAACTTGCCACCACAGCAAAGCCCAAGCGCACCACCATTCCCGATGAATACTGTTTTACCGGGCGATGGATGGCTTCGCCAATATCGGCAAAGTCTAAAATTTGATCCATTTTTTGGCGCAATTGCTGCTTGCTAATGCCTAACAGCGCCGCTTTCATATAGATATTTTCGAGGCCGCTTTGCTCGGGTTGAAAGCCAGCACCAAGCTCAAGTAAAGCAGACACCCGGCCATTCACTTGTAACTGCCCCCAGCTGGGCTCAAGCACACCGGCGATCATTTTTAATAATGTGGATTTACCCGCACCATTAACACCCACAATTCCCACCGATTCACCCGCGCGAACTTCAAAGCCCACACCCTGCAATACCGGCTTACCTAAACTTGGGCGTCGCCCTGCCAGTAACCTGGCTAAAGCCCGCCAACGCCGTTTACTGCTACTTTCTGAAGGATACGCTTTACCTAAACCCGCAGCTTGTACTAACAAATGCGCACTAGAAGTATCGCTACCCATTACAAGTAATCCTCAAAGTGCGGCGATAAACGGTGAAACACCCAATAACCCAGTAACGGAACCATGAATAAAGCAACGAGAAAAATGATACCGCCCAAATGCCAATGCCAAGAACCGGCCAACATTAATTCACGCATCGCACCCACCCACCATGCCATAGGGTTTAACTGAACAACACTTTGGTATTGCTCAGGCAGCATGGATGGCGCCCATAAAATGGGTGTGGAGAAAAACATCAATAACATGGCGGGCTGAACCATATGACTGATGGATGGAACAATCACTTGCACAGCACTAAACAACAAGCTGAAGCCCACAGCAAGCAAAGCCAACAATAACAACAGCACTATTGCCACCGGCAAAAATTGCCACAACACCGATTGGCCCGCGATACTCAACACCAACAGCACAGCTAAGAATCCCAAGCCGTGCAGAATAAAAACACCACATACACGCGCCAACACCAAAGTGTCGCGGCGAATAGCAACCTTCCGTATCAAAGCCGCATGTTCGTTAATAACACTGAGATTACGTAAGACAGACTCGCTAAATGCACTCCAAGGCCAATACCCTAAAGCCAGATAAATCACGAAGCCTGAATCTAATCCCGCAGGGACACGGGCCTGGAAGATTTGCGTAAATACAAAAGAGTAGACCGCCAGCAACAGCAATGGCTGCAGCAGTATCCACAGCGGGCTAGAACCACGATGCTTGCCACTGATTTCGCGCTGAAGTTGCTGATTAAAGAAACTGAAGTTCATCGCCATGGCAGCGTTTTAATCTCTAAAGGTGCGAACGATAAAATAGCTCAGCATAGTAAGCAAAAAACACAATGGGCCGAATGAATCAGCCCATTGTAGATTTCGTCTTGAGGAGAAACACCAACTATTGCTTAAACTCAGCCGGTCGGTAGTCGTCCATTAAGGCCTGAATGGCATTTTCATTCACTTCGGGCGCAATTTCTTGAAGCTTATTGTTGTAACGCTCGCGCGCTTTTGCTTCTAGCTCTTTACGCTTTTCAGCAATCAGCTGGCCTTTCACTTGTTCGAAAGGCAACTGCTTGGGCTCGTGGCGCTTATCTAATCGAATAATGTGATAACCAAACTGGGATTTAACCAATTTGCTGAAATCACCAATATTTTCCAATTTAAAAGCCGCATTCTCAAACGGTTTCACCATTTGGCCTCGGCGCACGCCAGGAAAGTGGCCTTCGTTACTGGCGGCACTGGGGTCTTCTGAGTGCTCTTTAATGGCCGCGTCAAAATCCAACTCACCCGATAAGATGCGCGCATGCAAGTCGTCGGCAATTAACTGGGCAGAGGCATCATCACGGTTTTTGGTGCTGATCAACAAATGGGTAACGTCAACGGCTTCGGGCGTCATAAACTCGCTTTCTTTAGCAAGGTATTCCTCATAAGCCAGTTGATCAAAATTACCCTTTGCGCCATCTTCACCCAGCTTTTGCATCCACGCCTGGATCAAAACACGCTGGCGAGCCCGCTCGAACTCCACCTGTACCTTTGGGTCGTTTTCCAAGCCAGCGGCCAGTGCGTCGTTAACGATTTGCTCGTTTAACAGTAAACCATTCATGATTTCGCCCACGCGTTTGCGGCTCAGCAAAACACCCGGTCGATATTCTTCGGGAATGGTGACAATGTAATCCCTTAATTCTTTGGCTGAAACTTCAGCACCACCTCGCCGCGCCAGCCACTCGTCGT
Organism: Lysobacterales bacterium; assembly: GCA_022360675.1. Classification (GTDB taxonomy): domain Bacteria; phylum Pseudomonadota; class Gammaproteobacteria; order Xanthomonadales; family Wenzhouxiangellaceae; genus JAKSCJ01. Next base: position 5,012 of record JAKSCJ010000109.1, on the reverse strand, counting down.
CGGCTTGGGCAAATACTGTGCTGGTAAACAGGAGTCCAAAAATCAAACTGAATCGCATGTCACATACCTAGTTGTAAAGCTTTATTGAAAGAAAAGCTCAGAGAAAAAAAGTTCCTAAAAGGTAGGATTACAAAGCGGTAAAAACCAAAGGCCCCAAGTGTAACACTTGGGGCCTTTGCTATTGATAGCACAAACTATTTTTAGTTTGGGATCATTAGTTCGGGAAGGTCGGTGGTCCGCCGCCCGCATTGATCAGGTGATTACAAACCGAGGTTGGACAGGTACTGCCACCGAAACCGTCGCTTGTATCATCATAAATGATGTTCAAGTAGTACTGGGTATTCGGTTGCAGTGGGCAAGAGCCGTTTTCAGGATTACTTGACCCCGGTAAATGCCAAGGCAAGCGGTTACCTGACGAGAATCGACGGCAGACAATGTTAGTGGGGCTGAAATCCGCACAGTCGCTGGTGATGGTATAGGTCGCAGCTGCCGGAATACCGCCTACACCACTTTTACCCCATTCAAAACGACCACGTAACTCATCGGGATCGGCAGTGCTGGTGTTGAAACGCAGCGCCATGTAGCGATTACGCTGAACATTCAAGCGCTGATCGGCACCTGAAACACCCCATTGACCTGGCCACTCAATCGGCGGGCTGTATAACTGTCTGAATTCAGTCTTCGAGGTATCACGCGAAATTGTGGTACCTGGAATGGTTGCCGGACAGCCTGCACCAGTACCACCACCGGTGGTGACATTCACAGTATCGGTATCGGTATCGGTGGGCGCTGTAGCGGCATCAGGACGGCAGCTTAGCGTAAAGGTGCGGTTACCTGTGGGCGAAGACGCCAAAATTGATGCGGTACCTGAACCTGTACCACCACTCACAGCAAAGGTTTGGCTGCTGATGGTGCCGGGCGATGTCAGAGTACAGCTTGGCGAGGTCGGGCCATTCAATAGGCTTACGTTGTAGCTAAAGTTAACGGTAGAGCCTTGAGCCGCATTCGTTTGAGTAACATTGAAGTTGTTAATCTGTACCGAAGGCGGTGTGGAGTTATCGACAAAGTTAACCGTCACAGCCTCTGAAGTGCTAGGCACACCAGTACAGTTCAGGCGATAGGTTAAAGAGGTACCGGCGGTCACCGAGGCGATATTGATTGGCCATGCCAAGCCAGGCGCGGTTAAATCTTCCACATAAGATGGAGTTAACGGCGGCTCAGCAGGCGCGTTGTTACTTGGGTTAATGATAATCGTTGGGGTCATCACCGGCGAACCATCTTGCTGAATTGTGCAAGAAGGAACATCGACATTAAACCCAACTAAAGTATCCCAAGTAAAGAACAAACACGTTGCGGTTTGGCCACCTACACTACAGTTATTAACATCGTTATTGATATCAAAGTTGACGTTGGTGCCTGCTGCAGGCGCAGCATTTGGATCAACATCTACTAGAAACGAGTCAATCTGAATATTGTCAGAAGGAGGACACTGGGGAAACGCAGTGACTTCAATAAAGGTCTCATCATTAAGCACATCAATGGTGGCTGGTGCTGCTTCCAAGCAAAACATCTGCTGGGGCGAGCCATCATTAAATGTAATGCGCAACATTGGCGGAGGCTGATTTTGCGCTATCGCTGTCGACATACCGAGCAGTCCACAAGCAATCACTAGCCCAATTCGGCTCGGACTAAACTTCATTCTTTGGTCCTCATTATCAACTGACGTGCAGGTGGTTTCACGTCTTCCAGTAAATTCACCGGATCATAGTACTAGGAAACTCATTAGTCGGACGTTAAAAACTATCCGGCGTATTTTCTATTATCGTTATTAATCTTGAGTCCAATTTATATACAAAAAAAGGCCGCCCCGTAGGGGACGGCCTTTTTATCAAGCTATACAGCCCAAGTGATTACTGAATCACGCGGGTGTATTTGTGCTCGTTAGCAACACCGAACAGAGCGTTCAGGCTAACGTTGTTAGCAGTGCGTACACCGAAGCCTACTACGGGCAGACCTTGGTATTCACGACCACTTACGTCGTTAGTCATGCTGTGGCTTACGCCAGGAGCACTGTCGTTGAAGCGCAGTTGCGCCCAACCGGTGTCGAAACCAGCAGCGTTATCAACGTCGAAGTTAACGCTTAAGCGTGAACCCAGAACGTCGGTAACAACACCACCGCCGTACTCGGTAGCCAGTGAGTCATTGAAGGTGATGACGTTGGCTTCGAAGCACAAGCTAGCCGGACCGCCGGTCGGAGGAGGCGGTGAAGGCAGGATCGGACCCAGAGGAGACTGGGCTTCGTTACGATCCCAGAATTCCAGAACGATGGGCTCACAAGCAAAGCCGTCTTCGAACAGAGCGGTGAAAGGCTCAATCGGAGACAAACCGTTTACGTGCTGTGCTTTGGTGGGGTGAGTAACAACCCACTCGCTGCTGCCGCCGATGATGGCTTCAGTAGCGTATTGGTTGTGGATTTGGTCAGCCATCAAAACAGCGGTAACTGCTTGTACGGGCTCTTCCAGGGTCCAGTCGTCGCTAACCAGTACGGGGCTACCACCGGTAGACAGTACAGTGTAGCTAACAGCCGGGCTCACGTCGTCCAGACGAGGTTCTGGAGTGGTGGGAGTACGGTGCAGGATGGTGTCAGAGAAACCGTCCAGAGCAACTGCGTCGTAGCCCATAGCGCGAGCGCCAGGAACGTTGATCACAACGCCGTCACCGAACAGGCCGCCAGAAGGAGCGGTCAGATCAGTGGTAGGATCTTGGGTCCAAACACCACCGGTAGACCAAGCTGCAACCAGACCGTTACAGTTTGCGGGCTCACCGTCAGAACCGTGGATAGCGTTGGCACCCAGAGCGCCGCCTACGTTACCCATTTCCAGCATCTCGATGTAACCTTCACGAGCACGGTCGATGCCAGTGTTACCACTGTCATTGAACAGGAAGGTTACGAAAGGCAGCTCACCAGAACCTTGGAAGAAGTAAGGAACGGTACAGCTGTTGTCTTCGGTGCGGAATACGGGACCACCGGTACCTTCGGTGATGGAACCAGTCCATACGTCGAAGGGAGACATGTACAAGTTGAAGTCAAGAACTTCTCGGCTGTTCTCACCTTCCAGGAAGCGAACTTTAATAGCCTTAACTTCGTCAGTGGTGTTAACCACAGAGATTAAGGTGTCGTTTTCCAGACGGGTGGTGTAGTAAGGGTACAGCAGAACCTGGCCAGTGCCATCAGGGTTTACGTTAACAGCGTTGGAAACACCAACGATGCCTACTGCGCCGGTAATTCCTGCCAACAGGGCAGTAACTAAGGCTTTTTTCTTCATTTAACGAACACTCCTAAAGCGTCTCTTAAAGTACTCAGGGCATGTGAAACGCTATCCAGCACTTATGACGGAAACGGCCCTCCGCCACCCTGGACAAACGTCACATAATTCTAAGTCAATCTAGTGCCCTACGCAAGATAACTTACGGGGAAAAGTACCATGCCCCGTCAATCAGCAGCCAAGTTTCCTTGACACGCCGTGTATTGGTCACGCTTTCCACCCCTGGCGCGGGATTTATGTAGGAATACGTAACATCAAGCTCAACGATGCATTTACTCGCATCGCAATCTTGATTTGCATATTCTACGTCATTCCAGACTACACGACCGCCTGGAAAATTGTCAACAAATTGTAAAAGCGGAGTCGTCGAGCGATAACCCGGCGTGTAGTACGGATAGGCGGCGGTGAAATTACGCTTAATTTTAGCCTGCCACAGCTTTACAGCGCGGGCACCAGCACTATTGGGCGGCAATTCGGGCTTGGCATCCCGTAAATTCTCACCCTGAGGGCCACAAGCGCTTAGAACTACAGCTGCGAGCACAAATAACGCGCAGCGCAAAATGACTTTTTGTTTCATTTATCTTCCAACAAGATATTTAGCATATAACGAATATCTTAACGCCAAATAATCAAAATTATTCGGAACCGTTATTTTCTGTCGATTGCTGTTCTTCCTGTTGAATCAGCGGTTGCAGGCCAACAAATTTCTGTTTCAGTTCATTAGAAACACGTTGTAACTGATCGACACGGTTTACCACCGTGGGTGTGATCAGAACGACCAGCTCATTGCGCATATTTTGGTTGTTTTGTGAACCAAACAAGCCGCCGATAATCGGAATACGGCTCAAAAATGGCAGGCCAGAAGTACTTTCTGTGTTTCGGTCGGTGATCAAACCACCAATCAAAATGGTTTGGCCAGACTGCACAGCCACCTCGGTAACCACTTCACTATTACTGATATCAGGGTTGCCGCCATTATCGGGGCGCGCACCGGGCGAACTCACCACTTGGCTCACTTCCATATAAACCAAACCACCCGGGTTGACACGTGGCGTTACGTCTAGCGTTGTACCCGTGCTGATGAACTGAGTGTTGGCGATGGTACCGGTGGTATTGCCGTTAGGATTAAACGAGGCCGACTGAACGGAGATCTGCTGGCCCACGTTAATGCGTGCTTGAGAGTTGTTCCGCACTAGTAAGGTGGGTGCCGAGAGTGTACGCACATCAGAAACACTATCGAGAGTGGTTACCACAGCACGAACCAGATCGTCGCCACCGTTCGATAAGAAATTCAGAGTTGACGTTGAACTGCCGCCAAACGCGCCGCTAACAAAATCACCGGTCGCACCCTCTGGTAACCCTGGAATTGTGGCATTGTCACCTGTCGCGGAAAAATTCGACAAGAACCAATTCACACCATATTGCAGCTGATCATTCAAGGCGACTTCGATGACCTGCGCCTCGATTAAGACTTGCAAGGGCTCAACATCTAAGCGCTCGATCGCGGTCAAAATATTCTTGTATTGGCTAGATGAGGCCTGGATTAGCAGTGAGTTATTTTCTTCGACAGCGGTGATACGAACTTCTTCATCGCCCCCTGCCACATTGAAACCGCCGCTGCTACGACCACCTCCGCCGCCACCGGACGGGGTTTGGTCACCACTCACCGCGTTATCGTTAAATGTA
>JAKSCJ010000188.1 GCA_022360675.1 Lysobacterales bacterium | reverse complement strand
CTTGGGCAAACAGCGCGGCGAAAGCGTTAAAGGCACATTCCAGAACAAAGCTCAAAATGCACCTTCAAGCGCACAGCAACGCGCGGTCCAGCCCGCTATTTTACCATGGGGTCTATTGCCGTTGTTTGGCAAAAACAGCATCAAACCAAGGCATATGGCTAGACATTGGTCTATAGAACGAAAGTTCCAAATGCGGTATACAGCATTAAGTGGATGTAGGGCCCAGCGCTTGCTCGGCTCGCCACCGATTCGCCGCTTTACTCATGCGATACAACAAAGTGGCTTTCTCCAACGAATACAGAGGAAGGTTTTCAGCACAAGCCGCGGCCAGGGCTTGCTTGCGCTGCTGATACGCCAACCGTTGATCATCAAATTGGCTGAGGTAATCGCGAAAGTTTAGTGCATCCTGAAGCCAGGGGTTATCGCGTTGACACACATGCAACACCCGCTGGGCCGGCACAGCACTGCGGTGCCACAACCAAATCACTTCGGGGTGCACAGGGCTGGCTCCGTAGTCCACATAACCCAATTGCTCCAGGCGGTGTAAGCCATGGTGTGAGATGGGCATCGCTGCCACACTCAAGACTTGATCGATGATGGGTTTGGCGCTCATGTTAGGAATTGATGTGCTGCCAATATGGTGGATATCGTCGGAAGCAACATCTAAGGCTGTCGACAATTCCTCAGCACTGTGGCGAAAAATCTCGCTCCACAAGGTCTGGTATGGCGACTGCTGAAGACTGATTTCAGGTCCGCGAACATCACGCCAATGCCGCAAATAATCTAAGATTGGCACACCATGCAAACTGCCGACTTCTTGCTTGATGGTCTTTAAGGCTTTGAGATAAGCCAGCTGACTTGAACCCGTCATCAGCTAGCCACCCTGTGTGTGGCCCACAAGGCTTGCCACGCCTTAGGCCATGGGCCCTGCCCTGCCAGCTGCTGTGGCAAGGCTTGGTTATGTTGCAAAAAATAAGTTTCGATCTCGGCCCGTGTTGCTGCTGAAAGGCTTTGCGACTTCACACCCATGTGTATGCTGCTCGCTTTGCGGTTGAGCTTACGCTTTACTTCCTGAGGCAAGGCCCGAATTTGCCGTAAAGCCATCATTTGAACCCGGCGTTTGGCCTCGTCACGATCAAAACTAATGTTCTGATCATCGGCAATTCCTAACCAGCGGCACAATTCAGCAAAAGCTTGCTCGGGTGCGCGGTAGAAATCTTCGTACCAGCACATCTTTAATTGCTGAGGAGGAAAATACTGCTGCCAGCGCGCCAAACTTTCGCTGTAGTGCAGGCGTTCTAAATATTGTAAACCAAAGGGGAAATAGACACCCTCGTGATCGGGCAGATGCTCGCGTACTAAAGCAATATTGATATCGGCCTCGGCCTCGTTACCACTGCGGCGGTACAAATGATACAGGCTCTGTAAAAACTCCAGCGGGTGCCGCAACAAGAGAATAATTTTCGCGTCGGGGTATTGTTGCGCAATAGCCTGCGGCGCTTGTTCACTGAAGAAATACCACACCGAACCTTCAGCGCGATAAGCCTGATCTTCAGCCGCGTCAAACAAACAGCGGTAGTGTGCATCTTCAGTGATGGTATGTGGGTGTACCGGCAAATCGCGCGCGTAAAAATGGGGTTCCTT
>JAKSCJ010000355.1 GCA_022360675.1 Lysobacterales bacterium | reverse complement strand
TCGTTACCAGCGTCGGCGTAAGCCCGCACGGCGCTGAACGGTGCTCGATACATTGCTCCGCAATCTTCTCGCTAACCCTATCGCTTGTTAGTTACTTACCACCATGATTGATCATCAAGCCCATTCGGCAGCGTCTCTCAACGATTGTTCGGCCAGTGATTTGCCTTGGCAACATTCGCTATGGAAATCGTTAAAGCAGCGCTTGCAAGACGACCGTTTACCCCATGCTTTGCTGATTCATGGTGCCCCTGGTGTCGGTAAGCGGGCCTTGGCTCAGCGATTGGTACAAACATTGCTGTGCCTTGAGCCTAAGGATGGTGAAGCTTGTGGTGTGTGTCGTGCGTGTCGGCTTAGTCATAGCGGCGGCGCTCATCCCGACTGGGTACAAGTTGCTCCCGAGCCTGAGAAAACGGTGATCTTGGTCGACCAAATTCGCGACTTGTGCGCCCATTTATCGCTCAGTGCGGCCTTTGGTGGGCGGCGTGTGGGGGTTATCGAGTCGGCCGATGGTATGAACGTGAACGCAGCCAATGCCTTGCTGAAAACGCTGGAAGAGCCGGGCGCTGATGTGCATATCGTTCTGATTGCTGATCGACCGGGGCGTTTGCCAGCCACGATACGTAGTCGTTGCCAGCCACAGTTCTGTCCGGTTCCCGGCCATGCCGAGGCCATTTTGTGGTTACAACAGCAACACGGTGGCGAGGCGAAGTTGCTGAGCCAGGCGGTTAATCTGGCCGGTGGTGGCCCACTGCTGGCTTTAGAATGGTTGCAGCAAGAAGTGGTGGCCGAAGCGCGCCAGGTGGCCAAAGATTTAGTCGGTCTGTACCGCGAACCACAGCAAGATCCCATGCCCATCTGGACGCGCTGGAAAGAGATTCCCGCGCCACGCTTGTGGCGTTGGGTACTATTGAACTTGCACCACTGGTGCCGCGCTTTGCAGGCACCGGGGGGCGGGCAGTTATCGCCACAGCAATTGCATCGCTTATTGAACCTTAGCCAGCAAGCGCAGCAGTCTTTGCGTCTTGCCGCCAGTCCTGTTCGCGATGATCTGCAAATTTGGCAATGGCTGCTACAATGGTCGCAACAAGGCCCACAGCAGGACTAACATGGCCCAACATAGTATTTTGTCGATTACGATTCCCGACAAAGACACCCTCTATAATGCCTATATGCCGTTCATTGCCAACGGTGGGGTGTTTGTGCCCACACTACGGGTGTTCAATTTAAGTGACGAAGTCTTCGTGTTGTTGACGTTGTCGGATATCGAAGAGCGTTTACCGATTCCCGGTCGGGTGGTATGGATTACCCCCCAAGGAGCCCAAGGTAACCGCAAAACCGGTATTGGTGTGCAGTTTTCGGATACCCCCGATGGTGCCCACGCCAAAACCGTGATTGAATCTCATCTCGCCGGTTTGTTGAATCGCGATAAGCGAACCTACACACTCTAATCGCTACGCATGGACGCGGTGCACCAGCGCCTTGCTCGTGCACTGGCTACGCTGGAGGCGTGCTTCCTCGTTATTGGGTACCAGGGTCGCTGGGGGCAAGGCAACGCGCCAGTTCCAGTAAGGCTTTTTCCATATCCAGGCTGGATTGGTAAAAATGAGGCGACCAGCGAATACCGCCGCCACGATGAGCGCCCAGAATGCCCTGAGTCTTTAATGCTTTTTGTAGCTCCGCATCGCTCTCGGCATGACCTGTGGTAAAGCTCACAATGCCAGAGCTGCGTTCGATTTCGGTGGCACTGAGCAAGCTTAATTGACTCATTTGAGCAATGCCTTGGCTGAGCTTTTGGCTATGGCTCAAAATGCGTTGGGCGATGGTTTCTACGCCAATATCTAACAGCAATTTTAAGCTGGCCTGTAAGGCAAAAATTCCCACCATATTCGGACTACCGGGTTCAAAGCGGCGCGCACTTTTAGGTGTGCTCCAGTCACTACGATCAAAATTAAAAGGTTGCTCGTACATGCGCCAACCCTGTTGTTGATCGCGCAATTGCGCACGGGCCTTGGCGGTAGAATAAAACACGGCAATGCCTTCCGGACCCAATAGCCATTTATGGGCGTCGGCCACGACAAAATCACAAGCACTGCTTTGTACGTCTAAGGGCAGGGCACCTAACTGTTGAATGGCATCCACGCAAAACAGGATATTGTTAGCGCGGCAAAACGCGCCTAAAGTGGCGATATCCAATCGCAGACCATTGCCGTATTGCACGGCGCTTACACTCATTAAACGTGTGTTGTTATTACAGGCGGCCATCAACGCTTGTTCGGGGCTTGGTTCCGAGGTTTCGTTGCCACTTAAACTCACCTCGTGAACGCTAACCCCGTGTGGTGCTTGGGCGAGCCAAGGTAGGCGATTAGAAGGGAATTCGATATCGGGAATCACCACTTCGTCGCCGGCGTTCCACTCAATACCATTGGCAATTAATGACAAACCCTCGCTGGTGTTTTTGCACAGTGCGATATCGTCCACGTGCTCGGCATTCAGTAGTTGGGCAAGCTGATGATGCACTTGGTTTTCGATTTGCATCCAGCGTACGTAATGGGCCGCGCCTTGCTCTAAATTCTCTTGGGCAAATTGCTGAACCGCCAGCGCCGTAGGGCGTGCCCAAGGCCCCATGGCCGCATGATTGAGGTACACCCCCGGGCGTTGCAAAATGGGAAAGTCTGCGCGGTAGGGGTTGATATCGGTGGTGCTGTTGGAGGCTGACATGGGCTGTCCTTATCGTGCCATGAAATAACGGGCCGAAGCGCGCTGGGATCGTTTTTCGATGCTATGCTAAAGCGATGCAAGCAAGCTCACAGCGTACCATTGTCCACGTGGATATGGATGCTTTCTACGCCAGTGTGGAACAACTGGATCACCCCGAATATCGTGGCCTGCCGTTAATTGTGGGCGGCTTGGGCGCGCGTGGCGTGGTGTCGACAGCCAGTTACGAAGCCCGCCGCTTTGGTGTGCATTCGGCCATGCCCACCATTCAGGCGCGGCGTTTGTGTCCACGGGGTATTTATGTGCAGCCGCGTATGTCGCGGTATCGTCAGGTATCGCGCCAAGTGTTTGCCATCTTTTCTCGTTACACCCCCATGGTTGAAGGTTTATCGTTAGACGAGGCGTTTTTAGAGGTCAGCGCAAGCTTACGTTTATTTGGCGGTGCCCGGGCAATTGCAGAGGATATCCGCAAAGCCATACGTGAAGAAACCGGCCTCAGTGCTGCGGTAGGCGTAGCGCCAAATAAATTCTTGGCCAAGCTAAGCTCTGATCTCGCTAAACCGGGGGGCATTAAAGAAGTAGAGTCGGATCATATACATCGTCTGTTAGATCCCCTGCCGGTTCGTCGCCTGTGGGGCGTGGGTAAAAAAACCGGAGCCGTTTTACAAAGAGCAGGTATTCTTACCATAGGTCAGCTGCGGCAACTGCCGTTGGTCGATGCCCAGCGCATTTTGGGCAATCAAGCCGCGCACTTTCAGGCGCTTTCTCGTGGTGAGGACGACCGCGAAGTCATGGCTGAGGCCCAATCGCGTTCGATTTCTCATGAAGAAACCTTTGCAGAAAATATTGGCGACCCCGAGCAACTATTAGCCATCATGCAAGGGCAGGTGGAAAGCGTGGCCAGGCAGTTACGTGAGCAGCAATTAACCGCCCGCTGTGTGGTATTGAAGCTACGCGATGGTCGCTTTCAAACGGCCACCCGTAGTAAAACCCTGCCCGAGCCCACCAACGAAACCCGTTTGCTGTATGCCCAGGCAAAAGCTTTGTTTGAACAATGGTGGCATCGTGAAGGGGGCAAACCTTTACGCCTGCTGGGTGCTGGAGTGAGTCAAATCGCCGAGATCGAGCGCTTTCAGGGCGAGGTGCAGAGTTCTCATTTAGACAGCACCCTAGACGATATCCATAAAAAGTTTGGCGAGCACGGTGTGCAGCTAGGGCGTAGCTTATTAAAGAACCGCCAGTAAGCGGTTTGAGCAAACTGCTTTAATGCACAACGCCAGCACAGTGGCTGGCGTTGAGAATCATTAAAACGCAAGTAGGTGATCTACGTTTAATGGGTATTGGTGTTGCCGTAGGTGTCGCGTAGTTCGCGGCGTAGAATCTTACCCACATTGGTTTTGGGCAGTTCGCTTACAAACTCGATAAAACGAGGCTTTTTATAACCGGTGAGGTTTTCGCTGCAATGGGCGCGGAGATCATCGGAGGTGAGTGAATCATCCTTACGCACCACCACAATCTTCACCAATTCGCCCGAGTGATCATCCGGTACGCCGATGGCACCCACTTCAAGCACTTTGGGATGCAGGGCAACCACGTCTTCGATTTCGTTGGGATACACATTAAATCCCGATACTAAGATCATGTCTTTTTTGCGATCAACAATATAGAAGAAGCCTTCGTCGTCCATCTTGGCCATGTCGCCAGTGCTGAGCCAGCCTTCAGTATCCAGAACTTTTTCGGTTTCCACCGGGCGCTGCCAATAACCCTTCATCACCTGCGGGCCGCGAATACAAAGCTCGCCCACTTCGCCTACGGGCAAAAACTTGCCGTCACCATCGCGCACGGCACACTCTGTGGAAGGCAAAGGCAGGCCAATGGAGCCGTTGTAATCTTGCAAATCCATAGGGTTTACGCAGGCTGCCGGTGAGGTCTCGGTGAGGCCGTAGGCTTCGATTAACGGTTTGCCGGTGACTTCTTTCCAGTGTTCGGCCACACTGCGCTGTACCGCCATGCCGCCGCCCAAGGTGAGCTTTAAGCTGGAGAAATCAACGTCTTTAAAGCCGGGCGTGTTGAGCAAGGCGTTAAATAAGGTGTTAACACCGGTGAGTGCGGTAAAAGGCGTGTTTTGCAGAATCTTGACGAAACCGGGCATATCGCGCGGATTGGTCACCAACACATTGATGCCACCGATATTTAAATACACCATACAGTTCGCGGTGAGCGCGAAGATATGATACAGCGGTAGCGCGGTGATCACGGTTTCGCGATCGAAGCCCACATTCGACAACCACACGGTGGCTTGCTCTACATTGGCAAGCATATTGCGATGGGTGAGCATGGCACCCTTGGCCACGCCGGTGGTGCCGCCGGTGTATTGCAAAAAGGCGATATCGTCTTGGGTGAGTTTGGGGCGTTTTAGCTCGTGACGGCCGCCTTCGGCCAGCACATGCTTGTAGCGCACCGCGTTGGGCACTTGATAGGCCGGTACCATTTTTTTGACATGCTTCACCACAAAGTTGGTGATAGCACCTTTAGGAAAGCCCAGTAAGTCGCCCAAGCTGGTGAGAACGACAAACTCTACCTGAGTATCTTCGATCACTTCTTCCAACACATGGGCGAAGTTTTCTAAAATCACGATGGCGCGCGCGCCGGAATCTTTTAGTTGATGCTTGAGTTCGCGGGCGGTGTACAAAGGGTTGGTGTTCACCGCCACCAAACCTGCGCGCAGAATGCCAAATAAACTCACGGGATACTGCAAGCAGTTGGGCATCATCACCGCTACGCGATCGCCTTGTTCCAAACCACGCTGTTGTAGATAGGCACCGAATTTAGCACTGAGGCGATCAATTTCCTCGTAGCTCAGTGTTTGGCCCATATTCTCGAACGCAGGACGTTCTCCCCAACGCTGACAAGAATCTTCAATAAACTGCGCCAACGATTGATAGCGATCCAAAGAAATCTCGGAGGCGATATTGTCAGGGTATTGGTTGAGCCAAGGTTTCGTCATTATTGTCACCTGTTACAGCGTGTTGGGCTGAAATTGAATCATTGTTATTCGGCCAAATCTGCCCACCTTCCCAGGCTGGCGATTTTTTCTGACACAAGCTTGTCACAGCCCTCCATATTCAGCAAGCATCGAATCATTTTTAAGATGCGCTACCGCTAAACCGACAAGGCAGGCAGTTTGCCCTAACCAGGCTTTAAATAAGACTTGGCAGCGCAGGCTTTTCGTCTTGGGCATTGCTTGACGATAGGCTAGATGGCTATTATCCCCACTTGAAACGCCATGACAGGACAAAAGGATGGGAGAGCAGAATATTCGCGCCAATGCGGACGACCAAACCCGGCGCCAGTTTATGAAGTCTCTGCTGAATGAATTACAAGCACTAGAGTTAATGCTGGAAGAGGGGCTGTTTGAACGCGGTGCCCGGCGCATTGGTGCGGAACAAGAATTCTTTCTTCTCGATCGTTCTAGTCGTCCGGCTTGGCGCGCATTAGATTTATTGGATGTGCTCAACGATGAGCGCTACACCAACGAATTGGGTTTGTTTAATTTTGAAGCCAATCTATCGCCTCAAACTTATTCTGGCCAATGCTTGCGCACGATGGAGGCGGAGTTGCAAACTCTCTATGAACGAGCGCGTGGTGCAGCCGAGCGTATCGATTGCAAAGTGGCCATGTGTGGGATTTTGCCCACCTTAAGCAAGCCCGATTTAAGCTTAGACGCCATGATGCCCAGCGATCGGTATCGCGCATTAAATGAAGCCTTGCTCAAGCTGCGTGGTAGCGATTTTCATATCAATATTAACGGTCTCGATACCCTAAGCCTGCGCCACGACAACCTCATGCTGGAAGCCTGCAATACCAGCTTCCAAACGCATTTTCAGGTGGATGCCGAGGAATTTCCCAGTTTATATAACGTGGCCCAGTTGATTTCGGGTCCGGTGCTGGCAGCTGCGGTGAATTCTCCGGTGCTATTGGGTAAACGCTTGTGGAAAGAATCCCGTATCGCGGTGTTTGAACACTCCATCGATGCCCGTTCCGATGCCCATACCGCACGCGGTCTTAAACCGCGCGTGCACTTTGGCGATCATTGGGTGAACGAATCGGCGGTAGAAATTTTCCGCGAAGATATCGCCCGTTTTCGTGTGATTCTTACCATGGATACCGAGGACGATCCGCTCGGTTTGGTGCGCGCCGGCAAGATTCCTAAACTCAATGCGCTGCGTTTACATAATGGCACGGTGTATCGCTGGAATCGCGCTTGTTACGGTATTTCTGAAAATGGCGCGCCGCATCTGCGCATCGAGCACCGCGCATTGCCCGCTGGTCCATCGGTACCCGATGCCATCGCGAATGCGGCCTTTTTCTTCGGTTTAATGTCGGGTATTTCTCGCAGCATGCCCGATGTGCGCGAGCATTTCGATTTTGCTGACGTTAAGGCCAACTTTATGGCAGCGGCGCGCGAAGGTTTGAAGGCGCAGCAAGTGTGGAGCGGCGAAACGCAAATGCCCGCTCAAGAGTTAATTCTCAAAGAATTACTGCCCATCGCCGAGGAAGGTTTGAAGAAAGCCAACCTCGATAAAGACGATATCGAGCGCTATTTAGGCATCATTGAACAACGGGTGGCTAGCCGCCGCACGGGGGCGCGCTGGCAGTTGGAATCTTTGAATAAAATGAGCGAAGACGGTTCCTTGGATGAGCGCCTGCGCAGCTTGACCTCCTCGATGGTAGTGCAACAGCACGAAGGCAAGCCCATTCACGAGTGGGAGCTGGCGGATTTTTGCGAAAAACAAGACTGGCGTGATAGTTACCGCACCGTGGGCCAATACATGGCCACCGATTTATTCACCGTGCGACCCGACGATATCGTCGATTTTGCCGCCAGCCTGATGGAATGGCGGCACATTCGCCATGTGCCGGTGGAAGACGACAGCGGCCATTTGCTGGGTTTGTTATCGCACCGCGCCTTACTGCGCTTGATTACCAGTGGCAACAATAATGATCATGTGACGGTGCGGGAAATCATGAAGGAAGACCCAATCACGGTAAGCCCGGAAACCAGCACAGTAGAGGCGATTCGTATCATGCGTGAGCAGCGCTTGAGTTGTCTGCCGGTGGTAAAGGACGACAAACTGGTGGGCATTTTGACCGAGCACGATCTGATCGTCGTTTCCTCGCGATTATTGGAAAAACTGTTGTCTTAATGAGTGGTCATAAGCGTTAGCTACTGCCAAATGCTAGATACACTCAAACGAGGAAACGAAAACAAGATGAAATGGCTTAAAACCAGTTTAATGCTGATGTTGCTTTTACCGCTGCTCGCTTGCGAAGCGCCGGAAGGGGCAGAAACACTCATCCGTAAGCAACTCGATGAAATAGTCGCGGCAGTTGAAGCAAAGGATATGGATCGCTTTGTGCGCCCCATTGCTGCCGATTTCAGTGCCGAGCGCATGGATCGCAGAGCATTGCGCTGGTTGGTATTTTCCCAATGGCAACGGCATGAGTCTATCGGTGTGCAACTGGGCGATATTCACGTGGAAGTACACGAGAGCGTTGACCCACCCCGAGCTACGGTCACTTTCCAAGCACTCCTAAGTGGCGGTAGCTTACTGCCCGAAAGCGTGGGCTGGTACAGCGTTAAGAGCGGCTGGCGTGAAGACACCAAAGAAAACTGGCGCATGATTAGTGCCCAGTGGGAAAAGAAAATCTAGGGAAAAGAAAATTTAAGCCCTGTAGTAACGTAAAGGTTACGAAAATCTCTGCCCGTTTAAACTTCAGATGGCTATTTTTTTTACTTGATGCTCACGGTTTTCGTGTGGGCATCGTCTAGCGCATCGAAAAGCTAAGATGCGCTGTGATAAGCATCGTCAATATCGAAATCTTCGCCGTTTACATCGTCGCATTCATCAGCGTCTAGTTGGCGAATCAATCGCTCGGCCTGGCGGGCGGCTTCCAATACTTTGTCGGCGTATGCGGCTAATTCTGGTTTATCGCTCAGATCTTCTTTTAGAAAACCTGCATAACCATCGATCGTCATCATCAAATTGTTTAAATCGTGAGCAAGTGCGCGCAAATTTGGCTGCGGCTTTGGCAGCTTTTTACGGGTCTTAAATAACGTTCCAATTCGCATAGACATATTGACTCTCCTGCCGTAAATCTTCTACGGAAGTGTCTGAAAATTAGGTTTTAGTCCCTGTCTTGATCTTCCCTTAGCCCTTGTGTTTGCTTTGTGAGCAGATGCTTTAAATACTGCTTTGTAAGGCCACTATACGCCCATGATCATGTAGCTACAATGACCGTTAGCTGTTAAATGGTGTTACTTAAACAATTGTGACTAATCGATTATTTGTCATTTTTTTTATAAAAGTATGATAAAAAATAAGAAGTGATTTAGACTGCTCGGTATGGATGCCTATCACGTAACACAAGGACAAATTTGATAACCGTAGATATCACTTTTATTTCAACGGTAGAGTGATAGATTTCACTGGAGCTTGATAGACCAGGGTGGTTTGATCGCCAATGAAGAAAGTTTTAGTCATCGACGACGACAATGGCATTTTGTATATCGTTTCGCGCTGGTTGCAAAGTTTGGGTGATCTTTCGATAACCACCGCAGAAACCGGCACACTGGCCACACAATACATTGAAAACGACGAATGGGATCTCGTGGTTTCCGATGTGTTTTTACCCGATAACGATGGCTTAACCATCAGCAAACTGATTAAGTCGTCTAATCAACATTGCCCGGTATTATTGATGACAGGCCATCTCAATATGGATGTGGCCTACCGCGCCATTAACAGCCAAATTCAGGGCTTGTTACAGAAACCACTGAAGAAAGCTGAATTTTTAAACAAAGTTCAAGAGCTGCTGGCGACTTCAGAAGTATTAACACCTCAGCGCCGTAAAGAACGTGTGCTGGCCATTGGCGCGCACCCCGATGATGTGGAAATTGGTTGCGGCGGTATCTTATTGAAACACCGTGACGAACAAGACGAAATCGCTATTCTCACACTCAGTAACGGCGAGCGTGGCGGCCAGGTTGGGGTGCGTGCCCAAGAAGCGAATAATGCATCGAATATGCTGGGTGCCCAGTTGTTTTTAAAGGATTTACAAGATACCCACATCAGCGCGAACGGTGAAACCATTGCACTGATCGAGTCGGTAATTCAAGAAGTCCAACCAACCATTATCTACACCCACACCAAAAA
Organism: Lysobacterales bacterium; assembly: GCA_022360675.1. Classification (GTDB taxonomy): domain Bacteria; phylum Pseudomonadota; class Gammaproteobacteria; order Xanthomonadales; family Wenzhouxiangellaceae; genus JAKSCJ01. Next base: position 896 of record JAKSCJ010000355.1, on the reverse strand, counting down.
CGATAATCATCAAGATCATCGCAATACGCATTTGGCCACCATTGTTGCTGCCAGGAAAGTGCGGCAGCTGGAGTGTTATCAAAGCCCATCTTCAACTATAGATTTCAGGCCATCACGATATGTAGACATTACCGATGAGCTAGACGAGAAGATCGGCCTTGTGGCCTGTTATGCCAGCCAGTTTAGTAAGTGTGATTATCTCTCGGAGTCGTTAATTCAGTCGACCGCTGAATACTGGGGGCGTTATGCAGGTTATCGAAAAGTTGAGCCATTAGAGGTAGTCAGACGTGAATAAACAGGCGGTTTTAAAGCAAAGGGTATTGCTAACCGGGGCAGGCGGTGCGGCGGCGGTGGCGTTCTGGAAAGCACTACAGCACCAAACCCAAGTCACATTTTTTATGAGCGATATGAGCCCGTATTCATCGGGTTTGTACTTGGTTCCTGCCGCTCAACGGCGTTTGGTAAAAGCGGGTAAAGATCCTCAATTTATTCCCCATCTCTACCAACTGTGCTGTGACTTAAATATTGATGTTCTTGTACCCACCGTGGATGTGGAGTTGTTGGCCATCGCCGAACACCACGACTTGTTCCGCCGTGTGGGTATTCAAGTGATTAATCCCAACGCTGCGGCCTTGCGAATTTGTACCGATAAATACCAGCTGATGGCGCATTTACATCATCGCTTTGCGCTTTGTTATTTCAGCCGTTTTGAGCCAGATATGGATCTGATGAGTATTCCGTATCCGGTTATCGCCAAACCCTGTCGAGGCAGTGGCTCGGAAGGTATCGTCAAGCTCGAGAGTCCCGATGATGCACGTCTGCTACAAGCGGGAACCGAGTATCTATTGCAAGAGTATTTACCCGGTGCCGAGTACTCGGTGGATGTCTATTCTGGC
>JAKSCJ010000287.1 GCA_022360675.1 Lysobacterales bacterium | reverse complement strand
TCTATGTCTCTGATACTTAACAAAAATTATGCTGCTTGATTTTGTTGTGTTTGGCGCTTTTTGTTAACGATGTTTGATCGTGCTTTTAGTGATTGTTTTATTGATGAATGAGCTGGGCATGTGGCCCAGCTCATCGTATTGACATCAAATATATGACGCAAGTTTTTGCTAAACGCCGCTTATGGCTGTTCGAAGCCGTCGGCCAGAATCAAATCGCCACATGAAGGTGGTAAATCAAATGCTGGGGTTACGGCTAGTGTTTCACTGGAACCGCCATCGCTGGCGCTGAAACCAACACCGCGTCGCGCGAATGCGTCCCAAATTTCGCATTGGTTGGCACCACCGTTGTTCACCATGTCGGCCATCAAGATGGCATCGCGACCCCTGACAAACGTGGGTCCACAAGGCTGCATCTTCATACCATCCATCACCAGATCTAAAGCAATTTGATTACCCGCACTGCCGTTGTATAGATCGGCATCAAAGCCGTAGCGATCGACCAAGTTCCAATACATATCCCACAGTGCGGTGGCCCACACGGTGCCAACGCCATGGGGAACGCTAATATTGCTGCCCGGTTGACCGGCGGTAATGATATCGGTGTAGGTCAGTGGGTTGATGTTCATGTCGCGGCTGTACGGCGCGGGGCGAATACCTGCCAGCGGATCATCTTCGCGGAAGATCACGTAGCGGCCCACGCCGCGTGGTGTATCGGCTTCGTCAGCAGGAATGGCGGTGAATACGAGAGCTAAGAAATCACTCCAGCCTTCGCCCATTTGCTGAGCACCAAACAAACATGAGGCGTTGCCAGGACCACCGGTGAGGCGGTTCGAAACCCCATGACCGTACTCATGCACGATTACACCGGCATCGAGATCGCTATCGCGATTGATATTGGTGTTGCTGTCTAAGCGGATTGTGCCTTGTACGTTTTGTCCGAACTCGGCACGAATAATATTGCCGTTGTCATTGCCGATCATGACCGATGGCACTGTCACCTGACCGCCCATGGCACCGGCGCCCATGCTTATGGTGCGGTTGCCGGGTTCGTTATTGATGACGATCACAGCGCTGGCACCTGCGTTTTCGGCGTTTATGGCTTTTTGACCGAACTCACAAGAACCGCGATCGATCACAGCGATATTGCCTGCAGGGAAACCCACCAGAGGGTTACAACCCTGAGTGGCATCGGGGGTGCCGTCGTCTACCAATGTCAGGCTGCCGTTGAGCCCGGCCACGGTAATCTCACCACCGAAGGCAGCAGGATTCGCGCGATACAGATTGGCGATATTGGCGGGGCTGGTGATTTCCAACACAGCGGGCGGCAGGAAGACAAACATCTGCATGCGGCCAGAACCGCCATCGGGAGGCGTACCGAAGTTTGCGTTATTGGTGCCCGAGCCATCTTGAGCCTCAGCGCGCACGGCATCGTTACCAATACCACCATTGCCATAGTTATTGAGCTGGAAATTCCCGGAGGTCTCGTCAAAACCATGGTGGTATAGCACATCGTGAACAATGTTGTTCCAGTAGAACAAATTGGTGATGGCGAAATCTTCGTATTCGTTGGGTTGTTGTGTGTCGAGATCGACGGGGAAATCGAACACAAGCCCGGCACCACCGTCAGGGCGACGGCCGCCCGTATTGTTGGCGTCGGTGTCCTCTTGGGCCATCACATTGTTGCCCTGGGTATCGGTGAATTCGGCACCCGGGTTGCCATCGGTATCGTGCCAGCCGAAGGGCGAGGCTACGGGGTCTTCAACGTCCACTTCCAAGGTGAGCGGGCCATCTAAGGGCGATTCTTTCGGTTGAGCGAAAACGCGATACGAGGCTTCAGAAGTCCAGTTAATCTGCTTCAGAATACGGCCGTTTTCAGCATCCACCCAGGCGTGCCACCAATCGGAGCCCTGATGCAGGCGCACGACCACTTCCCAGGCTCGGCGCACACCCAAAACCTCACCGCGCTCTGACTTCATCAGGAAGTAGACCGGATTGACGGGAATTGGGTCTTGCGACAACGAACCACCAGTAAATTCGATGCCTTGCTGGCTTAACGATGCCTTAGGCAAGGGGGCTTGTACCAGTGGAACTTCGAGATGCTCGGCCAAAGCGGCGAGCGCATCGGCGGGGCTTAAGCGAACGCTTTGCCGTGCGGCCTGTGGTGCTAAATTAGCGACAAATTGAGAATGTAAAGAATGTACTGTGCCGTTATCGTCCAAATTCATATTGGCGGTGGCATTACTGATAGGCAGCCCGTTTAAGGTTTGCCGGAAGTACACATGGTTTACACCGTTGTGATCGCTGCGATATGCATCGCTCACTTCAAACTGTTCGATATCGCTATTGGCCAAACCCTGGTTTAGGCTCATTTGGCGAAATTGTTCTTGCGCACGGCTTAATGTATCGCTAGCAATTTCACCAGCATAGCTCGTATTCGCCAGTGCTAAACCGGCACCCAGCAACAAGCTGGAAATAGCTTTGGTCAGTGGTTTGGTGATGCCTGTTGAGCGGCTGCTCTTGGCGATGAATGCGGACGCTGGTGGCGTCGAGAGATACTTGCGGTCTGCGTTAGCATTTTGATCCATGAGCAACACTCCGTAGTCCCTGGGAATTCAGGTGCTTCTTGATGGCGCCGGCAGTATTTCATGTGGTTTAAACGGGGTCAAACCATTCATTCTGTGGCCGTTTTTGTCTATACATTCAAGAGCAATATGAATGTTTGAGCGGCCAATAATGAGCTGTAGCCATCGCTAATGAAGCGCCAAGGTGTGAAATTGCACACCTTGGCAACTGGAGCCTTGCTGGCGTTTGAGTCACGTTCTGGCTGAATGTGATTTGCTTTGTGAATCAATTCGTATGAAGCGTTTGCCAGCGGTACTGCTTTTTTGGATCGTGCGTTCTTGCCACACGCCAGTTTATTTTTTCGCCGGTGTTTCTACGCCTAAACGTTTGTGCATCACTGGTGAGGTGGTGGTGTACTGCAAGAAGACTTTCTTTTCAGGGTTCAGATGCTGTTGAATCGCAAAAGCCGCCAGTGCCGCTTCGTGGAAGCCTGACAGAATCAATTTCTTTTTACCCGGATAGGTGTTGATATCGCCGACGGCAAAAATTCCTGGGATATTGGTTTGGAATTTTTCAGTATCGACGCGGATTTGCTTTTTCTCGATCTCCAGGCTCCAATCGGCAATGGGACCAAGATTAGGCGATAAACCCCAGAAAACCACGGTTTCTTCAGCGTCCACTTTGCGCTTCACGCCATCGGGACCTAACACCTCTAAAGCGTTGAGTTTTTCACCATCGCCATGCACCTGAACGACATTGCCTTGCAGTTCTTGCATTTTGCCGTCGGCAACCAGTTGCTTCATTTTGTTTACAGAAGCCGGTTGGGCACGGTAGGAATCACGACGGTGAATCAGTAACAAGCTGTTGACTCGGTCACAGAGTTCTAAAGTCCAGTCCAGAGCCGAGTCACCACCACCTAACACTACGAGATCTTTGCCGTCGTAGTAGCTGGGATCTTTTACGCTGTAACGCACATGGGTGTTTTCGTAGTCGGCAGCGCCGGGTGCGCGCAAACGACGCGGTTGGAAAGCGCCCAGGCCCGCTGCGATGATCACAGTGGCAGTGTCGAACTCAGTCCCTTTTGAAGTTCGCAGCAAAAAGCGACC
>JAKSCJ010000398.1 GCA_022360675.1 Lysobacterales bacterium | reverse complement strand
GCCGCAGGCACTGAGTAAGAGCAGCAGTAATAGAGCAATGGCTAATGTCGATTTATTATTCATAAACCCAACGCCACACGATAAAAGTAATAAGCGCCAAGACGACAACGCCCCAACCTATCCAGTCGATCCATCGACGTAAGTGTCCTTCCATTTTGGGGCCGCCCCAACGAATCAGGCCCGCCACCAGAAAAAAACGCGCTGCTCGCGCCACCGTTGCCGCCAGTACAAAGGGAATAAACGCCATTTGTAACAAGCCGCTACTTACGGTGAATACTTTGAATGGAATTGGCGAAAAACCTGCCAATAGCAAAGCCGCCACACCATAGCGATCAAAAGCATCAACCACAGCCGCATAGGCTTCGGCATAATGCCCCGACTCTAGCCAGGGCCGTACCCACTCGCCCAGCCAAGCACCCAAAAAATATGCCAAAACGGCACCGACCATCGAGGCCACAGTACAAATAAGCGCGTAGCGCCAGGCTTTCTCGGGCCGGCTTAAACACATGGGTGCCAGCATCACATCAGGCGGTATCGGGAAGAAGATCGCCTCAATAAAACTGACAATGGCTAAATAAACACTGGCATAACGATGCGCCGACCACTGCAAGATGCGATCGTACCAGCGTTGAAAAAAATGCATTCGTTGAGTATCCCCGCCTTACGGCTTGTTATTTTTTATGCGTGGCTCAGGCCACAGTTAGTTTTTGGCACACAATTTCTGGCACACAAAGCGCTAACCAGTACAAGCAGCGACAAGCGTCCATTAAGCACCTAACTATTATCTACGGCTAGCTCAGGCCTTCTAACAAAGGTACAAAAGTGACGGTCCCCAGGTCTTTTTCCTGGTATTCGCCAGCATCATCGCGACTCACCAATATTAAACGTTGGCCATCGCCTCGCTCTACCGGTGCCACCAAACGCCCGCCTTCGGCCAGCTGGGCTAATAATTCAGGTGGAATACGTGGCCCGGCGGCGGTGATGATGATGGCGTCGAACGGTGCCTGAGTTTGCCAACCTTCCGCACCGTTAGCGTGTCGCGTATACACATTGTGTAAACCCACACGGTGAAAACGGCGACGTGCCTCCTTCAGCAGGGGCTCGATACGCTCTAGAGAAAACACCTTATTGACCAAGCCCGCCAACACTGCGGATTGATAACCAGAGCCTGTGCCCACTTCCAGCACTTTATCCAGCTTTTCACGCCCCGCCAATAGCTCTTGGGTCATGTAGGCCACAATATAGGGCTGTGAAATAGTCTGCCCCATGCCGATTGGCAGCGCGGTGTCCTCATAGGCCCGTGTTGATAGCGCCTCGTCAACAAACACATGACGCGGTGTGGTGGCGATGGCGCGCAACACCTGCTCATCATGTATCCCTTTATCTCTCAGACGCTCCACCAGCCGCTCGCGCGTGCGTGGCGAAGTCATCCCAATGCCCTGATGACGCTGTTGCTTCGGTAGCATCATGCTTCCGTGTCCGTTACATCCGTCGATACTGATTCTCCATGATCTTCATCTACTCGCATCTGACTCACCCACTGCCCCACTTGTTCCAATGCCTGGTAGCGGGTTAGATCCACATGAATCGGTGTGACTGAGACAAAATTACGCCGTATGGCGTCAAAGTCGGTGCCGCCGCCTGCGTCTTCCTCAGGGCCAGCAGGTCCAATCCAATACATAGCACGGCCACGGGGATCTTGCGTGGGAATGGCAGGCTCTGCGCAATGGCGGTGCCCTAAGCGAGTTACCTCAAAGCCCTGGATTTCGTCCCACGGCACATCGGGCACATTCACATTTAAGATGGTGTCGGCCGGTAGTGGGTCGCGTTTTAGCTGTAATAACAGCATCATCGCCGCTCGTGCCGCCGTAGCGTAATTGGGTTCGGCACCTTTACGTCGTGCCAACGACACCGCCATGGCCGGGTAACCCAGATAGCGCCCTTCCATCGCAGCCGCCACTGTGCCCGAGTAAATGACATCGTCGCCTAAATTAGGCTCGGAATTGATACCAGAAATCACCATATCGGGTTGCTCACCCAACATTCCGGTGATTGCAATATGGACACAGTCGGTGGGGGTGCCACTGACTTTTATTTCGCGCGGGGAACGATGATCAACCCGTAATGGGCGATCTAATGTCAACGAATTACTGGCGCCACTGTGGTCGCGGTCGGGTGCCACCACCATTACATTGGCCACTTCAGCCAGTTGGGCGGCCAGCTGCTGGATGCCAGGAGCATCAATACCGTCATCATTGCTGACCAAAATATTCATTGTGTTCACATTGCCCTCCGCGATACCGACACTATACTGATAATCGTGCACGGCACCAGCTTTACACCAAAAAAATTTGCGTTAAACCTTAACAACAAGCGGCAAGCTGTTGAATTTACTATCTTGTTCGTCGGTTTAACCCATTAACCAAGGATTCCCCACGAGCAACGGACATGAATGACGACGACCGCAAATTATTTCGCGAAGCCGTGGGCGATGTCCGGCCCGTGCGCAATGATCGCATTCGATCGCATGCCAAACCAGTACCACTGGAACCCACCCAGCGTGCACTGGATGAGGCGGCGGTGGTCAAAGAATTACTCAGCCACCCCTACGATCCCAATGAATGGTCGACCGGCGAAGAACTACACTGGCTGCGCTCGGGATATCAGCGCCGTATTTTAACCCGGTTAAAGCGCGGACATTATGCGGTGCGTGACGAATTAGATCTACATCATATGAACGAAGAAACCGCAGCCAAGGCCATTCATTATTTCATCGAAGAGTCGTTACTCGAAGGCCATAGCTGCGTCAGAATTATTCACGGTAAGGGATTGCGTTCGCGCGGTTTGCCCATACTCAAGCTACTCACGGCACGTTTATTGCCTCGCCTGAGCCCAGTGGTGGGTTTTTGCTCGGCACGTTTGATCGATGGCGGCAGTGGTGCCGTGTATGTTTTATTGCGGCAACCCCGCAAAGGGAACTAAGGCAGGCAGCGCAACACAATGATGGTTTTCAACAGCTTAATTTTTATCGGACTCGCAGCCCTGTGGTGGCATCAGTCGAATCGTCGCCACTATCGCGTTCGCGAGTTACTCCTGCGCTGGTGCAAAAGCCAAGGTTTTACACTCATCGACGACACGGTGGTGTGGCGTGGTTTCCAGCGCCAGAAACCGGGCGAGTGGCGCTTTTTTTGGGTGTATCAATTCGAGATCAGCCCCGATGGCTTAAAACGCACAGCTGGGCATGTTTTGCTCGATACCAGCATTAACGAACGCGCGTGGCTCAGCATCGACAAGGGCGAACACCAAGTCTTCGAAACACTGACCGGCTAGCATCCATCCCGCTGGCACTCAGCCTCCACTAGCACTCAACGAAGTAGCGCTCAGCAAGCACAAGCCTGCTGGTTTCACCGCAGCTGGTCAGGTGAAGGCACGCCGCCAAGGCGCGCCCAAAAGCCATGTCATTAATCAAACCAGTCAATCAAACCACACCACAGCTTTCATCGTGCTCGCAGCCATGCCAAACCGGCATGTGGTAAAGCCGCATAAATTTAATCGAGAGTTTTAAGCCAAAGCCAGATTCAAACCAAAAGCTCAGTTCGAATCGCGCAATTACTTGATCACGCGTAAATGACTACGCTT
>JAKSCJ010000458.1 GCA_022360675.1 Lysobacterales bacterium | reverse complement strand
TGTACCACTTTTTGTGACATTTCCCGCTTTCTATTTCGCTAACATAAGCGCCTGTTAAGCAGTAAAGCCAAACGACCGTCATTGATAAAAGACAACACATAAACCAGTGCATACACTGCTTACAAAAAACAATAAAAGGCATAGAGACCAGCTGGCAGCAACCTCGTTTCGTATCCGGTAATAGCCAAGATAAAAAGGCTTGAGCTTGTATCCAATACAACCAGCGCTGTCATAAAAACAATTGGGAGAGCTTAATGATCAACGCGAGGATCGGGCGACAGTTTTCAAACAAACTGTGCTCGTTAATAGTACTCACGAGCTGCATGGCCATATCGCAAAGCGTATATGCCCAAACTGTCAGTGGTTTGGCGTTTCGTGATTACAACGCCAACGGTATTCAAGATAGCCGCGAACCGGGTATTGGCGGTATTGATGTCGTTGCCAGCGATAGCAACGGTATACCAGTGGGCAGTGCCACCACACTAGCCGATGGCAGCTATAGCGCAGCACTCAGTGTGGGTGCCGGTAGTGCCGTACGGGTGGAGTTCCAAAACGCGCCCAGCTTTTTACAACCCGGCCCGGCGGGGAATGATTCGGGTACCACGGTCATTTTTGCACAAAGTGGCGATACCGGAATCGATGTAGGTTTTAACAACCCAGCCCAGTTTTGTCAGCAAGCCCAAGCCCTTGGCGATCTAGAGCTGGTGACCAACTGCTATATCGCAGGCGCTCAAGCCGGTTCCATCGCTGAAGTGCTCGTGGGCTACGATTATCTAGGCGGCGACACCGGCCCTGCCGGCGATGTGGATTTACCCAATAAGGCCATCCTCGCCACCGCCCAAGACATGGGCCCCACCTGGGGTTTGGCGTACCAAAGCGGTTCCAATTCGATTTTCTCGGCAGCGTTCATGAAGCGCCACGTGGCCTTTCAACAAGATGGCGGCACCGGGATTATCTTTATCACCGATCGCAGCACCAACACCACCACACCTTTTGTCGATTTAAACGTATTATTCGGCAGTAATGTCACCGGTGCTGATCCCCACCCCAGCGGTACCAATCTAGATCGTGATAACAACAACAACGGTGCCAATGGCGATGTGAACGAAGCCTGGGATGCCGTGGGCAAACGTGCCTTTGGCGATATCGAGATCAGCGACGATCAAACCACGCTATACGCGGTGAATTCATTTGATCGCTCCTTGTACCGTATTCCCTTAGGCGGTGATATCACCAATCCGGTGGCCCCAGCCAATGCGGCTGCGGTGACCGTAACACCCATTCCTAATGATTGTCCCAACAGCGATGATGGCCGCCCCTTTGCCTTGGGCGTGCGTGATGGAGTGGTTTATGTCGGCGGTGTGTGCAGTGCTGAATCGAGCCAAAACACCAACGACCTCAGCGCCTATATCTATACATTTAGCAGCGGTGCTTTTAGCGCCACACCGATTCTCAGCTTTCCCATCGATCATGGTCGCGGCTGTGCAGTAGCGTCCGGCTGTGCCCCTGCCGATTGGAATCCGTGGAACCCCGCATTCACCGCAATGCCTACCGCCTTTGGCGGCGAATTTATCTATCCACAACCGATGTTGACGGACATTGAGTTCGACAATAACGATCTCGTCTTAGGTTTTCGCGACCGCTTTGGCGATCAAATGGGTTTCCGCCAAAACAGCACCGATCCGCTCAACAACACCTTATTCACCGGGGATTCCGCCGGCAGCACGCTGCGCGCTTGCGATGTGGGAGGCACTTTAGTTCTGGAATCTAACGGTAGCTGCGGCGGCTTAACGGGCGACGGCGTCGGCAACGGCCGGGGACCGGGTGGTGGTCAGTTTTACGTGATCGACTTCCCCGATCACGACCAAGTCGCCCTGGCTGGGCTGGCCCAAGCACCGGGCTTTCCCGATCTCGCCTTTTCCATGTACGACCCTATCTTCGACTCCAATGAGTTCTTCGATGGTGGTGCGGGCTGGAACAGTAACAACAATGGCGATGGCACCCGCCGTTTCCGCATTTATTCCAGTAACGACGATGATCCGTTGACTTTCGGTAAAGGCGGTGGCCTGGGCGATGTGGAGCTGCTGTGCAATGCCGCCCCCATCGAGATCGGTAATCGCGTTTGGAACGACCTCAACGGCAATAGCCAGCAAGATGCCGGTGAGCCGGGCATTTCTGGTGTGAATGTGAGCTTAAGCTGCGGCGGCTCAGTGGTGGGCACCACCGCCACCGACGCATTGGGCCAATACGTGTTCAATACCAGCAACGTGACCGGCGGCGTACCCAGCAATGCCAATTGCGAGGTATCGATTGCCAGCAACGACCCCGCACTCATTGCCTTAATTCCTGTTGCCCCTAATGCGGGCAGCAATAACGCCATCGATTCCGACGGTGTCGTTAATGGTGGCAATATCATCGCTACCGTGAACACCGGTCCGGCCGGTGCGAATGATCACCGCTTCGACTTCGGCTTCCGCCCATTGAGTGGCAGTGTGGGCGACCAGGTCTGGTGCGATGGTTTACTGGGCGCTGGCAACGGCATCTTCGATATCGGCGAAGGCCGCAACAATATCGCGGTCAGCATCTTCACCGATAGCAATTGCGACGGCACCGCCGACACAGGCCCCGCCCTGGCCACTGTCGATACCGCAGGCGATGGCGATTATCTCTTCACCAATCTGCCGGTGGGCACCGTGGGTGCGCCGGTGTGTTATGTAACGCAAGTCAATAGTGCCGACCCCGATCTAGGTTTGTGCAATCTACCGCAAACACCCGCCAGCTTTGCCGCCCAACTTAGCGATGTGAACCCCGACGACCTCACCCACGATTACTACTTTGCCGAGCCCGTGGGCAGCATTGGTGATCAGGTGTGGTGCGACGGCCTGATCGGCACCGGTAACGGCAACTTCGATATTGGCGAAGGCCTCAACAATATTGCAGTGAATCTATTCACCGACGCCAACTGCGATGGCAGCGCCGACAGCGGCACGCCCATCAGCAGCGCCAATACCAGTGGCGACGGCGGCTATTTGTTTAGCCTGCTCCCCATCGGCTCGGTGGGCAACCCGGTGTGTTATGTCACCCAGGTCGACAGTGCTGATCCCGACTTAGGCAGTTGCAACCTGCTGCAAACCCCACCCACCGTGGCGGCTCAATTAAGCACCGCCACACCCGATGATCTCAGCCACGATTACTACTTTGCCGAACCCGCTGGTCGCATTGGCGATCAGGTGTGGTGCGACGGTATGGTGGGTACCGGCAACGGTATCTTCGACGCGGGCGAAGGTTTGAATAACATCGCAGTGAATCTGTTCACCGACGCCAATTGTGACGGCACGGCCGACAATGGCACGCCGATCAACAGCGCCAACACCAGCGGCGATGGCGGCTATTTGTTCGACAATCTCAGCGTGGGCACTGTGGCCACACCGATTTGCTACGTGACCACTGTAGACGCTAACGATGCCGACCTGGGCGCGTGTAATAACCTGCAACCCCCCCCCACCGTGGCTGCTCAGTTAAGTACGGCGAGCCCTGAAGACCTCACCCACGATTACTATTTCGTCGAGCCTGCGGGCCGTATTGGCGATCAAGTCTGGTGCGACGGTGTGACTGGCAGCGGCAATGGCATCTTCGATGCGGGCGAGGGTTTGAACAATATCGCAGTGAATCTATTCACCGACGCCAATTGTGATGGCACGGCCGACAACGGCACGCCCATCAACACCGCCGATACCAGTGGTGATGGCGGCTACTTGTTCAACAATCTCGCCGTAGGCAGCAATGCCAACCCGGTTTGCTATGTGACTCAGGTGGATGCCAACGACGCCGACTTAGGCGTGTGTAATAGCTTACAAACGCCACCCACTGTAGCCGCCCAGCTGAGCACCGGCACACCAGAAGATCTGACCCACGATTATTACTTTATTGAACCGCTGGGCTCGGTGGGGGATCAGGTGTGGTGTGAAAGCAGCACGAACCTCAACACCAGCTACGACCCAGCCGATGGCGACTTTGGCTTAAGCAATATTCAAATCAGCCTGTTCAACGGTAATAACTGTGCCAGCAACCCCAGTGCGGGCAGTTTGGTCGGACAAATGGACACCGATGGCAACGGCGAGTATCTGTTCACCGATCTCGCCGTGGGCGCGCCGGGCAGCAGCGATGTGTGCTACGTGGTGCAAGTGGACGAAACCGATGCGGACTTAGGCAGCTGTAATATTCAGCTCACGCCCATCGAAACCGTGGCTACGCTGACCACCACCGAGCCCAATGATCTCGATAACGACTTTGGCTTCCAGCAGTCGCTAAGCTTGGGTAACTTCGTCTGGTACGACCACGACGAAAACGGTATTCAAGACCCGGGTGAAGCCGTGGTGGCTGATGTGGTCGTGCAATTGTTCGATAACGTCGACTGCACAGCACCGGCCATTGCTACCACCATCACCGATGCCGATGGCTTGTATCTATTCGATAACCTCTCAGCTGGCGATTACTGCTTAGACTTCACGCCACCGCCGGGCTGGGTGTTCAGTGATCCCATTCAGGGTAACGATGGCGAGCAAGATTCCAACGCCGATCCGGCCGGACAGATTACGAACATTAACCTGACCGAAACCGATCTGCGCTTTGATGTGGGTTTATTCGCCCCCATCGGCACCATCGCCGGGGTGATGTTCTGTGATGCCGACCCACAAAACGGTGTGTTGGATACCGGTGAAGAACGCGCTAATGTCACCTTTAACCTAGATCGTGACTTAGATTGCGATGGCTTTGGTGATGTCTTCTTAGACAGTCAAGAAACGGCCGCCGATGGCAGCTACAGTTTCACCGGCCTCACCGTGGCCTTGGCTCCGGCACCGCCTAATCCGCAAGTGTGTTATGTGGTGAGCCCCGATCTGGACGACCCGGACTTACTGGGTTGTAACATCCCGATGAACGGCGGCAACATCATGGTGCCACCCACCACGGATGATCCCGAAACTATTGGCTTGACCACCACCGTTGTGTTCTTGGTGAACGCCATTCCCACCTTAGATCGCAGCGGCTTAGCGCTGATGATGTTGATGTTCTTAGCCGCCGCAGGCTGGGTCTTCAAGCGTCGTCAGTTGTTGGCGAAACGGTAAGGCCAAGCGCATCGCTCAATGCCATCGCTCGGTATCGTGTACCGAGCGATGGAAGGTTGAAAGGCTAATACCGAACACAAAAAAACGGGGTGTTTTAAACACCCCGTTTTTTATGCTGTTTTTTTCTACTTTGTCGTGTCGCTTAAATGGCTTCTAAACTCAGCCAATCTCGCGCCTTTAAGCAATCGTATAAGCGCGCTTCTTCGCTACCGGGCTCGGGTGCCCAGCTATATTGCCAAGACACTAAAGGCGGCAGCGACATTAAGATGGATTCGGTACGCCCACCCGACTGCAAGCCGAATAAGGTGCCGCGGTCATAAACCAAGTTAAATTCCACATAACGTCCACGACGATACAGTTGGAATTGGCGCTGGCGATCTTCATACGGGGTTTCGTGGCGACGTTCTACAATAGGTACGTAAGCTTTGGTGTAGTTATCGCCCACAGCACGCATAAACTCGAACGACTTATCAAAACCCCATTCGTTTAAATCATCAAAGAACAAGCCACCCACACCACGGGTTTCTTGGCGGTGCTTCAGATAAAAATAATCATCGCACCATTGCTTATAGCGATCATAAACCTCATCACCAAAGGGCGCGCAAGCATCTTTAGCCACTTGGTGCCAATGGTGAATATCTTCGATAAAGGGGTAATACGGCGTTAGGTCAAAACCACCGCCAAACCACCACACCGGATCACGGCCATCGTCGGCATCGGCGATGAAAAAACGTACATTGGCGTGGCTGGTAGGTGCGTAGGGATTACGCGGGTGAATCACCAATGAAACGCCCATGGCTTCGAAACCGCGACCTGCCAGTTCAGGACGCGCTGCCGTGGCCGAAGGGGGTAGACGGGTACCGCGTACGCGTGAAAAATTCACACCAGCCTGTTCGAAAACGGCACCATTACTCAAAACTCGGGTACGGCCACCACCGCCCTCTTCACGTTTCCAATCGTCTTGGAAGAAAGTGGCTTGACCATCCACCTGCTCCAGCGCCGAGCAAATATGATCTTGTAAACCTAATAAATAGGATTCAACCGCTTCGCGGTCTGGTGTATCAGCCATAGCCCCTACCCTGTGACAAACAAAACCGACATGTTACCGCTAGGCCCTGCACCTGTCAGCCTTTGTCGCCAGCTATCACCAATCGTTTTATTCAGGATAAGGCAATGCACAAACCACTGTTTATAGGACGAAAACAGTGCTCATTATGCTTAATCTAAAGCCGTGCCTAAAGATGAGCCACAGCCTGCATTAAGGCGGGCTCAATACTCAAGCATCAAGCAGCCTGATGCACCTCTTGCGCCGCCACGTCTAACAGCGCTCTGGCCAAGCCATCGCTTGCCGATAAAAACGGCGAATGATCAGCGTCGAGATCGATCACCCGGCGACACGGCATCGCTTCAACCAATTCTGCCTGAGTCGCCGCGCTAATCATGTGATCTTGCAAGCAGCGCACATAGCTGCGTGGAATGCTGCCAAAGTGCTGATCACTTAACTTTAACGGCGACATCAACGGAAAAGTGGCCTGCGGTGTTAAGGTGCGCAGCGCGGTTTCCACATCTTGCTCGTCACAGCGGTTATATAAATAGCGCCGGGCGTGCTCTCGCTGCAGGGTGACTTCGCGTTGATCATCGGTGTAACGCAGAGAAGACATGGCGTTTTGATTGCGATCGACCTGCATGCGCGATAACACAGAATCGCCCGAAGGTAGTAAATAAGCCGCCACATAGATGAGATGATGCACCCGTTGCGGCACACGCTCGGCGACGCCTGATATCACCATGCCACCGAGATCATGCCCGATGAGAATCACCGGACGTTTCTGCTGGCTGATGACTTCGATCACATGCTCGATATAGCGATCCAAAGTTACCGGACGATGATCTTCCTTATTCGTCCCGTACCCGGGCAGGTCCACAGCTAATACTTGCTGACCGTAATCGCGTAAACGCTTGGCAACTCGTTGCCACGCCCACGCGCCATGCCAAGCGCCGTGTACCAAAACAAAACAGTGTCGAGACATTGCTGTCCTCCTTAACCGGTTCCATCTGTCCGAATGTCCTGGTCATCCGAACGTACCCCCATTAAATGGTCCCGCGCCCCAAGGTACTGCGTGATACAGCACCGGAAAGGTCGGCCTTCATTGGCACAATAGATTCTGCAACGAGCAGCTGTTTATGATTCACCAACAATGCTAGGCACGCAGCTAATCATCAGTAAGCCGTCGTAATCAATTGGCTAGAATGTGGGAAATCTTATATTGATTTCTCCACTGAGCATCAATCTGGAAATACTGCCGATGGCGATGTGCGGTTTGCCTACAAAAACGAAGCGTTCCACAAGCGATACTCAAACTCCCCTTGTTTGAATATCTTAAAAAGCGCCAAGGTAAACTGGAATTAAGCTCGCTTAACCCGATCACCCCGCAGCGAGATGTCAGTACCCCATAGACCGACTGGACGCACATTAAATACGAAGACCGCCAATTGCAGGTTCTGCTGACAGATTTGTTAAAAATTGCCACAAAAAAAGCGAAATTAGTAATTTTTGCCGCCTCAACGCCACTGCCGACCATCACTAAGCGAAAAGATTGAGCTGGGTCTACCGTAACCACCGCAAGGATAATCCCACACACTGTGCAGGGCCGAGTTCTGGCCAAAATAGCCTGCCACTTCAGCCGCATTTAGCGCGGCGCTTTGTCCATGGGGGTTGGCACTGGTGGAAACCAATGGTCGCCCCAGTGCTCGGCAAAACGTCCATAGCGGCGACCATACCGGACGCCGAACGGCTAAGGTTTGATGCTGACCGCACAGCACTTTGGGCGCGTTTTCATTCACCGGTACTAGCCAAGTCACAAAATCGTTGGCACGTTGAGCCAAGCGCTGTTGCTGTTGCGAATCGAGCGGTTGCATCCAACCGCTCAATTGCGACCACTCGGCGATCAACACGATCATGCCCTGCTCCGGACGCCTGCGCTTCAATTCGATAATGCGCTCACAAGCAGCTCTATCGTTCGCATCACAACCCAAACCAAAGACACCCTCGGTGGGATACGCCACCACCTCTCCTTGTTGAATCGGGGCGATTAAATCATCAGCATTGGGGGTTCGTTTTAACATCTGGGCACTCGTTAGTATCCGGGCACTGGGTATTTAATTATTGGCTTTTTAGGCATCTAGCCACAGCATAAAACGCTGTGCCCAAACAAGAAAACCCCGGCGTTGTTCAACGCACGGGGTTGTCATAATGTAGAACAAAGCAGCAAACGCGCCTGGCATGCTTAGCACACCTGAAGCGCTGTGCGAGTTAAGACACTAAGCCGCTACTTTTTTAGCTGCTTTTTTCTTGCTTGCTTTCTTTTTACTGGCCTTTTTCTTG
>JAKSCJ010000407.1 GCA_022360675.1 Lysobacterales bacterium | reverse complement strand
GCTGATTTCTCTAAAAAATCGTATCTCGTATTGCATGATGTGACCCTTGGTCATATAATGACTGCCGGTCACGATATTGTTCAACCATGACAAAAGTACTGCGTAAAGAGCGCGAATTCCACCAGCGTGAGCGAGAAATTTTAGAAGCCGCGTTGGATTTGTTCGACCATACGCAGTGGGACAAGATCACCGTGGCGCAAATCGCCAAGCATGCGGGTATCGGAAAGGGCACAGTCTACAAACACTTTGCCTCGAAAGAAGACATTTACGCCCGTTTAGCGATGGAAGATGCCGAGCAAATGCTGCACGACCTACAGGGTTTTTTAGGACGTGGGCGTGGACTCGACCAACTGCGAAAGTTGCTCGAGTACTGTTTCGAGTGTCATCTGCGCAGCCCGGTCACCGACTCTTTGCATATGTATTGCAAGCAGTTGAACATTCGCGGTCGCATTAGTCCGGAGTACCAGCAGGGCATCAAGCAAACCGATGAAGCCTTTATGAATCTCTTCACCCAGCCCATTGTGCAGGGTATTGAAGAGGGTGACATTGCCGATTTACCGCTAGAAACTTTGTTTGCGGGTATGCATGCCACCTTTGAAGGCGCTTTGCAGATGCTAAGAAATAAAGAATTCAGTCAACATGAACTGAACGGACGCCCCGTTAATGCCGATGAATTCATCGGCATGACGGTGGACTACATGATGGCAGCTCTAGCGGGCATGCCCTCACGGCAGGAATAAGCGCAACCACGATCCTTCGCCAGCGCCTCGCCAGCCGATCGTGTTCTACTTTTTATCTCTAGCCAACAGTGTGTAAATAACATCTCGTTGGTTAACTGAAACTATGCGTGACCAACGGTCACGAAATGTTCACACAAGCTTTAAGGTTACTCAATGAATCGCTCATGGATTGCTGCCATCGGCATTACGGTTGTACTTATTGTTTGGATGCTCTCTGGTCTGGGTAATGCACCCGTAGAGGCAGAGCAAACCGCACCTGCAACTGCTAAACGCCTGAATAAGGTACAAGTCATGCCTTCCCAAGCGCGCATGGTGCAGCGTTTGGTTCGCGTGCAGGGCCAAGTCGAGGCCAAGCGCGTGATTTCATTAAAAGCCGAGGTGGAGGGCAAAGTCGTTGCCTTGCCCGTTAGCGAAGGTGAGAACGCCCAACGCGGCCAGTTGCTGGTGCAGCTGGCGGCTGATGCGCGTCCGGCCCAAGTCGCTGAAATGAAAGCCCGAGTGGCCCAGCGCGATAGCGAATTGAAAGCCGCTGAAAAGTTAATGAAACGCGGTTTGGGTTCCGAGAATGATGTGATCCGCCAGCGCGCTGAGTTTATGTCGGCCGAAGCGGCATTGGATCAAGCGGAGCTGCAGCTGAAAAACACACACATCTATGCACCCTTCGATGCCGTGACCAACCGTTTGGAAGTGGAGCTGGGCGACTATGTTGATAAGGGTGAAGTGGTTGCTCAGTTAGTGGACGATGCCAAACTCGTGGTGGCCGGCCAAGTGCCGCAACACAGTGTGGGTAGCTTGGAGTTGGGTCAGCCGGTGTTGGTGGAAATTCAAACCTCACGTACGGCAGCAGTGGAACAACTGGTGGGGCAGCTGGAGTATGTCTCGGCAACCGCCGATACCCAAACCCGGAGCTACACGGCTGAGGTGCATATCGATAACGCTCAAAAACGGCGTCTGATCGGCCTTAGTGCCACTTTGCTCATGCCTTTAGAAACCCTGGCTGGCCATTGGGTGCCCAGCTCGGCCTTAGGTTTGGCCAGCGACGGCGGCTTACAGGTGAAAGTGGTGGATGCCGATCAGCGCGTGAACGCTTTGGCCGTGGATTTAATCCGCACCGGCCAGGATGGTTTTTGGCTGGCAGGTTTGCCGGATAACGCCAATATCATCACGCTGGGCCAAGATTTTGTGAGTTCTGGCGAGCAAGTGGAAGTGGATATCCAAACCATGGAAGCCCCGGCGGTAGGCGTTCTTGCCGCGGTGGCCGCCAGTCATCATGCCGATTCTGGTGCTGAGGCCAGTCAATTGCCCGCAGAGCAAGATTCTGCCTCCGACAAACTGTCCGATGAAGACTTGCCTGAGGAAGCCGCAGAGACCAATGCTGAGGAGGCCGCCTGATGGTTGCAGCAATTATTCGTGCGGCCATGGACCGCTATCGCACGACTTCTTTAATTCTGCTGTTTTTACTGCTCAGCGGAGCGGTGTCGTTCCTCAGCATTCCTAAAGAAGCTCAGCCCGATGTGGCCATTCCTATCATCTATGTGTCGATTCCCTATGAAGGCATTTCGCCCGACGACGCGGTGCGTTTGCTGGTGCGGCCCATGGAGAAAGAATTAAAAGCCATTGAAGGCGTTAAAGAAATGCGTGCGGTGGGTGGCGAAGGCCATGCTTCGGTAACGTTGGAGTTCGATGCGGGTTTCGATAGCGATAAGGCTTTACAAGACGTGCGCGAGAAGGTGGATATCGCTAAGGCGAAACTCCCCGCTGCCACCGAAGAGCCCGAAATTCATGAGGTCAATGTTGCCCTGTTTCCGGTGTTGAATATCGCCCTCTCCGGCAACCTGTCTGAGCGGGTGATGCTGAAGATCGCCCGTGATCTGAAAGACGAGATCGAAAGCCTGCCGGGTGTGCTGGAAGTGGAGATAGGCGGCGACCGTGAAGAGCTGATGGAGGTGCTGGTCGAGCCGCAACTGCTGGAAAGCTACCAGCTCGACTTTGCCGAAGTGCTCACCGCTGTATCCAACAATAACCAGCTGGTTGCCGCCGGTGCCGTGGATACCGGTAACGGCCGTCAGGTGCTGAAAGTACCGGGTGTGGTTGAATCCATCGAAGACATGCTGGGCATGCCGATCAAAGCCAATGGCACCGATGTGGTCACCATTGCCGATGTGGCCAACATACGCAAAACCTTTAAGGATCCGGAAAGCTTCGCCCGCGTAGGCGGCGAAAACGCCATGGTACTGTCGGTGAAAAAGAAGGTGGGCGCTAACATCATCGAGACCATCGAGCAGGTGCAGGCGCTGGTCGACTCGCGTCAGGCATTCTGGCCTGAAGGGCTGAAGTACGACTACATCACCGACCAGTCGATCCAGATCCGCACTATGCTGAGCGACCTGATGAACAACGTACTCACCGGCGTGATTCTGGTGATGGTGATCATCCTCGCCGCGATGGGGTCCCGTTCTGCCTTCCTGGTGGGACTGGCAATTCCGGGCTCGTTCCTG
>JAKSCJ010000301.1 GCA_022360675.1 Lysobacterales bacterium | reverse complement strand
TAGACAAGCACAGCACCAAGCAGCTTCAGGCGGCCACTTCCCACCACAAATCACGCCTCTCCACGACAACCCATAAGGATCGACCATGCAGAACGATCACTATCAAACCCCTAAATCCGAAGTTTATGAAATACCCGACGACCGCCCGGTGCAATATGCAGGCTTCTGGGTACGGTTTGTTGCCTCTTTAATTGACTCCGTCTTGATGATGATGATCATGTTCCCCCTGCTCATTGGCTACTACGGCAGTAGCTACCTCGATAGCACCGCCATTATTCGCGGCGGTTTTGATTTCTTAGTGAGCTGGGTATTCCCCATCGTCGCGGTACTATTGTTCTGGATCTACCGTGCCGCCACTCCAGGCAAGATGGCCTTGGGTTTGCGCATCGTCGATAGCCGTAGCGGTGGCAAGTGCACCGTAGGTCAGTTAATCCTGCGCTACGTGGGTTATTACCTCTCGATGATTCCGTTGTTCTTAGGTTTCATTTGGGCAGGCTTTGATCGACGCAAACAAGGTTGGCACGACAAAATTGCCAGCACGGTAGTGGTGAAAAAATAACCGTATACAGATGACAGCCAGCCCATGGACGGGCCAGCTGATTCAAAGATCAATAGCTTGGATTGAGCCGTTTTTAAAAGGCACGATCTGAAACTCGTTACGCGGGCGTACCACTCCAATACGCCATCATGCCGTCTAAGAACATCTGCACGGCAATGGCCACCAACAACATCCCCATCAAGCGTTCCATAGCCACCAAACCGCGCTTACCCAGCACACGTTTCAAGCCGGTGGAACTCAGCAAAATCACCGCGCTGATCAACCAAGCGGCAAACAAAGCAATCGTCCACTTCCACCAAAACTGCGGCTCTTGAGTCACCATCAAGAGTAATGTTGCAATGGCTGAAGGCCCGGCAATTAAGGGAATCGCCAGTGGCACCAATAAAGGCTCGCCTTCGATTTCTTCCTCGGTTTGCACGGCTCGCGGCACAGGAAATACCATCTTCATGGCAATCAAAAACAGAATAATGCCGCCGGTAATGCTGATAGATTCTTGCCGCAAATGCAGGAAACCTAAGATGTAAGGCCCTAAAAATAAGAAAGTAAGCAGCACCAACAAGGCCAGCAAAAGTTCGCGCAGCAACACCTTACGCCGGCGCTCGGGCGCAACGTTTTCCAGCAAAGACAAGCAAATGGGCACATTGCCGATGGGATCTAGCGTTAAAAACAACAGAACTGTCGCGCTGAAAATATCCACGCCACCACTCCAACATCACGATCGTTGAAAAACACCCGTTGAACCTAAAGAAAAGCGATTAATCCAAGCAACATCGGTAACGGGCCGTTGACAAACTTAACCACGCAGACAGACACAGGCATGGGCTGCTTACGGGCATGAGCTTTGCCCTACGAAGCCGCAACCGCAGTGTATCCATTCAAGCGGGCATGAGTTGTGCGAGGTGGTTCAGTGCTTTGCGATAAACATCGCGCTTAAAGGCGATCACATTATCTAAGGGATACCAAAAGTCGACCCAACGAAAATCGTCAAACTCGGGTTTACCTTCGGCATTTAAACAAATATCGGATTCAGTGCCTTTTAAATGCAGTAAAAACCAAACTTGTTTTTGGCCAATACATAAGGGTTTTTGATGCATACGCAAATAGCGTTTAGGCAGGCGATAGCGCAGCCAGCCGGGCGTTGCGCCCAGAACATTGACGTGCTGTGGATGCAAACCCGTCTCTTCACGTAACTCCCGGTACATTGCTTCCAGCGGAGTTTCGTCACTATTGATTCCCCCTTGAGGGAATTGCCAGCCTCTATCATGGACACGTCTGGCCCAGAACACCGAGCGGTCTTCTCGACACAAGATGATGCCCACATTCGGTCTGTAACCGTCAGGATCGATCACGTAGGCGTGCGGATCATTACTGACCCACCAAAGATTAACTATCCAGAATATTAATCTAAAAAACGGCAGGTGTCACGGCTCACACAACGAAGCTCACCCAGGTTTAACCGGGCGACAAACTCCTTTCCAGCTCGGCGTCATTGGCGGCCTGATTGGCCCGCTGGTGTGCCTGTGCCACGCTGACTTCATGCAGCCCCTGATAGTGCCCGCCCAAGCGCCACGCCACCCAGATCCACAAGGCCAAAAACGGCATCAACACCCAGGAAATCGCACCTAAACTTAAGCCTGCATCTTTTAAGAAACGAAACGCCCAACCGCTAATTACATCACTACCACGATAAATCACCGTATCGATAAAGTTCTTACTTTTGTACTTAATTTCGCGATCCACCGGCGCAAACAACATTTCTTTCGAGGGCGCGATCAAACCGTAGTTCATCGAGCGCTGGGCCACTTGCACGCCAATCACTAACATTAATACCGGCATCGCACCCATGGCGCCAAAGCCCAATAACAGCACAGCGGGAATAATCATCATGGTACGTGCCATGCCATAACGATGCACCAAACGCACGGTCAGTAGCGCCTGCAACAATAAGGCCACCACATTCACCGAGAAATCCACCCAGCCAAAAATGGTGGTATAGCGGGTGAAATCTTCCGTGGCCTGAGCCACCACATGAGCGCGGATGTTATACAAGAAGGTGGCACTGCTGTTATGCAGCAACATAATGGCGCAAACCAGTAGTAAATAGCGCGACGACAACACCTTCAAGGCGCCTTCAAATACACTGCCGCCCAGGGCTTCGTCGTCTTCCTGGCGCTGGCTGGGGTCTTTCTCTTGGCTGTGGCCACGGAGTTTAAAGATGCAAAAAGTGGCTACACTCAGCATCAAGCTGGCACCCAACAATAAATTGGCCACGCCAATCACCGAGGCTAAGGTAGCTGTAAACAGAGGCCCAACAATGGCCCCCAAGCTACCACCGGCAGCAATCAAACCAAATAAGCGACGCGCTTGGCTGGAGCGGTAGATATCCACCATAAAACTCCAGAACACCGACACCACAAAAAGATTAAAAACGCTGATCCAGATAAAAAAGATTTGCGTAACCAGCTGTGCTTGAATCTGAAAATGAAACAGAAAATAAAAGCTCAACAGATTACTAATAAAGAAGAGATAAACGATGGGTAAAAACACCCGTCGTGGATAACGCGCTACCACCCAGCCATACACGGGGGTGAGCAAAATCATCACGACAAAAGTGCCGGTGAACAACCAGGGGATATTATTCACCCCATTGGCCACCGCCACCGCCTCGCGCACGGGCCGCAGCATGAAATAGCCGCCCAACAGGCTAAAGAAAAACAAAAACGACCAGCCCAGCCGGGCCAGTTCACTCCGATCAACCAGGGCAAAAGGGCGCAGCAAAGCTACCGGTTGTACCGGCGCTTGAGACTCGCTTGTCATGATCAATACCGCTCTATATCCGTGCAACATCCGTGCAGATGACCACCATGATACCGCACAATGCCGGTAAAGATGGGCTCCGGAACTATGGTTACGGAGCCCCGCTCTGCGCTTGTAACCCTTGTGTTCCCTACCAATGTGCCCCTACAAAGAAGGATTCGCGTGGCGACAACCCAAAGAGCGCGATGCTGTTTCCGTATGGCCATCTGCAAAGGTCAGATAAACGTGCACATGGCCTAAACCAATGCCTGGGCAATTCACGCCCGCCGAGCTACTGGTTTGGCTGCCATTAATGCTCAACGGTGTCGTGGCCGTCCATTGGTAGCTCAGGGGCTGAGGGCCACTCAGCGTATAAGCATCACAAGAATAAAAATTCGCACCCGGTTCACACACCAGCGCCGTCGCCGCAAGGCTGGCACCACTTACCGCCATACCAACCATCAATACCGCTAAGCGTGCCCAAGGTGTTTTTATTAGCAACATCTTTAATTCTCCTAATACAACGATGAATACGAGAAGCACTATTGCCCCCGCAACAAAACAACGCGTAAAAGGAATAAAAAAAGTGGCAAGGCGTAGAAAAAAATTGCTAGGGTAAAAAACAGATTCGGGTAAACAACGACGTTAACCCGGCGCATCGTGTTGTTCACTCGATGGGTTCACTAAAACGGGCCCGCTGAATGGCGCATCAAGGAGGTTTGATGATGAATGATGAAACCCTCACCACCCAGCTTAAAGCTTGGCAAGCTGGCAACCCTCATGCACAGCAACGCGCTATCGCCATGGTGTTCGATCAAATCAAAGCACAATGCCGCCGCCAACGTCGGCAACAGTCGTATTGCGCTTTACAAACCACAGAACTCGCCAACGAAGCCTATCTACGCTTAGCGCAGCAACAACATTCCAGCTGGCAGAATCGAGCGCATTTTTTCGCCATTTGTGCACGCATGATCCGCAGGGTGATTGTCGATCAACAGCGCCAACAGCAGTCGTTAAAACGTGGCGGTAATCAACAAATTCTAAGTTATGACGAAGAACTGCTGGCAATTAAAGCCCCCGAACGCTACCCGGATTGGCTAACGTTGGACGAAAAGCTCACTGAACTCGCTCGTTTAGATGAAACCGCTGTACGTGTGGTGGAACTCAAAGTTATCACCGGATTAAAAGCGGTTGAAATTGCCAGCGCACTTAATGTGTGTCGCGAAACGGTGTTAAGAAAATGGAAATTTGCCCGCGCTTGGTTGCGTCATGAATTGGCAGAGCTACCTGTGACCTAAGCCCAAAGACCTACCTGCAATGACCTAAACCTAACATGATGCAAAAGCAACGTTTTTTACGTGCCCAAGATCTTTTTCATCAAGCATGCGAGCTAGCGCCTGAACAACGCGTGCTTTTTATTCATCAAAAAACGGCTAACGACCCACTACTGCGCACATTATGTATTGGCCTCTTAAACAGTCATGAAGCTATCGATACCTTCGATACCCAAGCCACCGTTCATAACAGCATCGATCACTGGTCTTTAGGCATATTAAATCAAAGCTTAAAACGCTACCGTATCATCACCAAAATCAATGAAGGTGGTATGGGTTGTATCTATTTGGCAGAACGTAACGACGACGAATACCAAAAACAGGTGGTGATTAAAGTTCATCGCCAAGGCCACCACAGCACTCAAAGCAATGGACAATTGCGCTACGAGCGGCAAATACTGGCTCAGCTGGAG
The DNA here is from genome assembly GCA_022360675.1 of Lysobacterales bacterium. Classification (GTDB taxonomy): domain Bacteria; phylum Pseudomonadota; class Gammaproteobacteria; order Xanthomonadales; family Wenzhouxiangellaceae; genus JAKSCJ01. The sequence goes on along the minus strand of JAKSCJ010000301.1, from coordinate 1,744 downwards.
CATCCAAATATCGTGCCTTTATTGGATGGCGGCACCACTCAAGATGGTCAAGTTTATGCTGTCATGCCGTACATTAAAGGCCGCACGATTACTCAGTATTGCCTTGATCACCAGCTATCTTATACACAGCGCCTCACTTTATTTATAACGCTTTGCGATGCCATTCAATATGCGCACCAACAAACGGTTATTCATGGTGATATTAAACCCAATAATGTATTGGTTGATGAACAAGGCAGAATACAGTTATTAGACTTTGGCGTGGCCCAGCGCAATCACGATGCCAACACTTCCGGTGCCGCACAAACTCAGCAGCTGACCCCACGTTATGCCAGTCCCGAGCACTTTGCCCAACAAACCTTAAACACAAGCAGCGATACGTACGCTCTGGGTTTACTGCTGTTTGAGTTACTCAGTGATACGCCGCCAAGCCCAATTAAAAAACGAAAACTAAGCAATAAGCCACCGCTAAGCCAAGCACGCTTAAATGCCACAGAACTAGCACCTTTGAGCCGTGAGTTACAGGTAGTTCTAACAAAAGCCACTCAGCATAAGCCGCAAGACCGTTACGCAACCGCACAAGCACTAAGCGACGATATACAAGCATACTTAAGTGGCCATCCTGTGCGCGCATATCCAAGCAATTGGCGTTACCGCGCTCGGCTATTTTTAAAGCGCCATAAAAAGCCGGTAGCTGCTGCCAGCGCTTTTTTGTTTGTTCTTATCACCGCTATCTTTACCTTAACTTGGCAGGCAATGGCCCTGCACCAACAACATCGCCAAGCTCGCCACGAACAACAACGCGCCGAAGCGGTCACTCAGCTGCTCATCGATGCCTTTGCCAGCGCTGACCCAAGCAAAACTATGGGTGAAAAAGTCTTGGCCAAAGATATTTTGCAACATTCAGTACAACACATAGACGAGCAATTCAGCACACCCTCGGCATTAAAGGCTCAATTACAAAGCCACATGGCCGAAGCCTATTTGCATCTTGGTATTTATCCGCAGGCCGAGGCCTTAATCGACCCAGCACTCGATTACTTTCAGCAACTCAATCCATCAGATACACAGTTGCATCACAATCAGCTAAATAAGTTACAAAGGCTCAAAGCTGAATTAACTTTAGAATGGCACGCCGACTATCAACTAGCAGAACAGTTTGCACAACGAGCACAACAGACCAACAAAGCCCACGGTCGTTGGGCGGCACTATCACTCTTGGCAAAAGTGTACAGCAGCCAGGATCGTGATGAAGAATCGATACAACTATTACAAACCCTTGTTAATGAACAAGAGCAGCAACTGGGTGTTTATCATATCGACACCCTTAAAAGCCAGTATCAGTTAGCAAGGTTAATGTTGTACCAAGACCAACAGCAAGAGGCACTAGAAAAACTCAAGGCAATACAAACCGCATTCATCAAACACCCATCAAAAGCCCATCATTTACGCGCCCAGGTCTTCACTTCCATAGCCTACTATCATCGCCAACAAAAAAACTATGAGCACGCATTAAACGCTTACCAACAAGCACATCAACAATACTTGGCTATTTACGGACAAACCCATCCACTGACTCACAAAGCTTTAGAAAAAATCGCCATTACCCAATATCGCTTAGGCAATATCGACACATCATTAGCTCTATTCCAACAACAACACCGTGTGATTCAAGATTTATATGGCGCCGATCACATACTCAGCGCCTTTGCGAAACACAATCTAGCCAATATTTTTAGCGAAC
>JAKSCJ010000284.1 GCA_022360675.1 Lysobacterales bacterium | reverse complement strand
GATATCTACGTATCGCCCAGCCAGATTCGACGCTTTAATCTGCGCACTGGCGATATGATCTCAGGCAAAATTCGCCCCCCCAAGGAAAGCGAACGCTATTTTGCCCTGCTGAAAGTTGAAGAAATCAACTACGAGCCACCCGAGGCCACCAAGAACAAAATCCTGTTCGAAAACCTCACCGCTGAGTTTCCTCGCCAACAATTTGAGTTAGAGCGTGGTAACGGCAGCACTGAGGATATCACCGGTCGTATTATCGATATGGTGGCACCCATTGGCCGTGGTCAACGTGGTTTGATTGTTTCCCCGCCCAAAGCGGGTAAAACCATGTTGTTGCAGAACATTGCGATTAGCATCCGGGCCAACAACCCCGACTGCCGCATGATTATTCTGCTGATTGACGAGCGCCCTGAAGAAGTGACCGAAATGCAGCGCTCTGTCGATGCCGATGTCATTTCCAGCACCTTCGATGAGCCCGCCACACGCCACGTTCAAGTGGCCGAGATGGTGATCGAACGCGCCAAACGCTTGGTTGAACATAAACACGATGTGGTCATTTTATTAGACTCCATCACCCGCTTAGCCCGCGCATACAACACCGTTGCCCCCTCCTCGGGCAAGGTATTAACCGGTGGTGTCGATGCCAACGCTTTGCAAAAACCCAAGCGTTTCTTCGGTGCTGCGCGTAATGTTGAAGAAGGCGGCTCTTTAACCATTATCGCCACTTCACTGGTCGATACCGGCTCGAAGATGGACGAAGTGATTTACGAAGAAGTCAAAGGCACCGGCAATATGGAAGTGCACTTGAACCGTCGTATCGCTGAGAAACGCGTCTTCCCCGCCATCGATATCAACCGTTCGGGCACTCGCCGCGAAGAATTGATGGTTGGCCAGGAACAACTGCAAAAGGTGTGGATTTTGCGCAAGCTGCTGCATCCCATGGATGAAATCCAAGCCATCGAGTTTATGCTCGACAAGATGAAGGCCACTAAAACCAACGGTGAATTCTTCACCTCTATGCGTCGCTAAAGCGGTAGCGTCGTTATTCGGTCCGATTCAAGTAATCGATTCCACCCCGCTTCGGCGGGGTGATTTCTTTTGGCGCCTCTACGCTCTTCGGGCAAAGATATTCGCCAATACCGACAGCAGCAGACCGAGCGTAAAAAAGCCCGCCAGCACATTAGCGATCATCAATAGCATGCCCCAACCAGTGAGTGGCTCGGCCAGGTCGGCAATACCTAAGGTGGCAAATCCCATAGCGGCGACAAACCACGGATAAAACCAATGCTTGACTTGTGGGAACGATGTACCGCTGGCCACTTCAGTGCCACTGCTGATGGGCTCGGGTAATTCTGGATAATGCAGATTCACATGCACACCATCCATAGCGTTATATCCAGCCCCAATCACCCCAATTACCACTAAGCCAGCAATAAACACACCTTGCCAATCGCGCCCGTAATCGACCCAGTGCCATAACCAGTAACCTAAGCGATGGAACAGCCAGCCACTACTGAAGGCACCAAATAAAAATCCCAGCAAACCCGACATCAAAACCCAACTAAAACCAGGCACCCCGGCCATTACAATAACGGGCAAAATTAAGCCAATAAAAGCCCCAAAAAACGCTGGAAACTTGGCAAAACTACCCGCTAAACGGTGACGCCCAGACCACACTGCACTCAACAAGCCACGCCGCCGTAAAAATACCGGATTCAAGCCATAGCGTATTTCTGCCTGCGCTTGGGCTTGTTGCTCGATATTCGCCTGTGGCGGTGTCGGCAAGCGCTTTCGGGCTGGCAAGGGTTTTAAAGGGTTACGGAACTGGCGCGGATAAGCACCGAACAAAGCCATCAGAAAATCAAAAATCACAAACCAACCAGGACGCTGGGCATCCTCACGCCACTCAAAACCCCATAACCATTCAGCACGTGGACGTTGTTGCTTCAATTGGTTGAGCAAAGTATCCAGGTAGTCTTGATCCATAACGTCGCGACGAAAAATAGGCATACCGTACATATCACCAACGCCGCCGATACTACCGCAGCGCCCAGGTAATAAATGGCGGTTGTATTTCACCCCGGCCACGTTAGCCTCGGCCCATAAGCTATTGGTGAGTGTTGCGCCTGTGAGGTCGGCATTGCGCAAATCGGCACCATTTAAACGGGCGCCCGTCAAATTTGTTTCGCGCAGGTCCGCGTTGCGCAAATGGCTGTTGATAAAGCGTGCACCGCTTAGGTTTTGTCCACGCAGTTGAATGCCATCTAAGCAGGCTTCACTGAAGTCGATATCCACCAAATGGGTCCGCCCCAACTTCACTTGGCGTAAATCGGTATGGCAAAAACTCGCGCCCCACAGTTGAGCACCATTTAACTTGGCTTTTTGTAAACGTGCCGAGCTTAAATTGGCATGCACTAGCTTGGCATCACTGAGATCAGCTTTGTTTAATTCAGCATGGCTGAGATTAGCTTTGTAAAAATCGACACCGCTCAGATTAAAATCACCCAGTAATAGATGCTTGGCATCGTCAGCGTTATCCATCAGGCTTCGCCCCCAGATGGCGCTATCGACAAAATCTTGCGCTTGGGTAAAATCCACTGCCGATAAATCAGGCTGCACCGTGGGCTCATCCATACGCCACTGATTCCAGACCTCCCGCCCTTGTTTTAAGATTTCTAAATGTTCAGGCTTTGCCATATGATGCTGCGGCGCTACCGCTCTCCTTTGCCAGAAAACCAACGAACAGCCGAAAAAAACGACCGATCGTTGAATGTAAATCGTTTAAAAGCCAGTTTTTAATAGAAGCTGTCTATTGTAATCACAGCTGAAAATCTTTGGGGATTTTTGAGAACATCAGCAGTTTTTTAGGCCAAATTCAGGTAAACATTAGTTTCACCTACATATAGCCCATACAGAAGACGCCTTAATAGTGAAGAATACGTAAGAATTCATGGGCTTTGGTCAATTATCCTAGCGCTTGCTGACAATATTTTTGCAGCAACGAATCGACACCATCGTGCCTTTAATACTTTTTTTACATATAGCTTGATTTTAATAGACATTATCTATTAGACGTCAATCCCAAAGCCAGGAATAATAGATCTGTTTTTAGCAAGCACCGCTTTTTCACTCATGCGGACAGCCAGCCAAACAACGATCCTGTACTAAAAAAATAATCGCAGGACGAGCTAAAAACCATGCGATGAGCCTGAATACTCAGGACGCGGGGACATTCAAGATTCGCTAATGGTCAGTTTGGTGGCAGGGTTCTGCTTGCCCTTCACTTCACGACAAACCGATCACATGACTAACCATTCTGGTAGTCAACGCATTGTTGCGTGACGATATCGGTCGTAATGTTCCACGTCCTTCATGCAGCCCATGTGAACGCCCCACATTCGCACACCTTGGCTGCATCTTCTGTGCTCTGTGAATCGCTATGAATCGTTGCATTTTTTACGATTGAAGGACTACACCATGAAGACCAAACAACGCTGTTGTGAGCAAACCGGAACTTCGGAATCAACGGGGATTTCCGAACAAACCGCCAATGATATCGCCGACCATAACCGTCGTGATTTCTTAAAAATGAGCGCCGGCACTGGTGCTGCTGTGGCTGGGGGCGTCGCTTTAGGCGCTGTGCCCACACTGGGCTTCGCAGATGATTTTAGCCCCACCTCTACGGATGAATCGATCTTTCGCGGTAGCCGCCCGCGCGAAGCGTTCTTCCAACGTTTTAAAGCGGCGCGCTTTCAGTTTTTCCAGTTTCTGAACCAAGGCCCGCAAAACGATAACGACGACGAGCAGCGTTACGCTGGCGAAAACTACTACGCCAGCTTCACCAAGACGCTCCCCAGCGATCAATACGGGGAAGTAGACCCGGTCGCGTTCGAGCAACTCGTCACCGCCATGCGCACTGGCGAAGGCGCTGCTTTCGATGCTATTCCGCTCGATGCCGAGGCTCAACGCGCCTTAGCCAACCCGCAAGGTGCCTTCAAGTTCGACATGGAAGGTATTGATTCCCATGCCACCCGCATGAATCCTTCCCATACCTTCCGTAGCGCCGAGATTGCCGGCGAAGAGGCCGAAGTATACTGGCAAGCCCTGACGCGCGACGTGCCTTTCATCAACTACGGTGACGATCCGCTCACCAATGCGGCTGTCAGCGATCTCAGTCAAATGAGTGCACCACCAGGGCTTCCCGCCCATGGCAGCGTCAGCACCGACACACTATTCCGTGGTGAAACCCCAGGAGATTTGGTCGGCCCGTACATCAGTCAGTTCCTGTGGCACGATGTCACATTTGGCCCGGTAGAATTCGAGCAACGCTACCAAGTCCCCACCGCCGGTCTCGACTTCATGAAAGATACCGATAACTGGCTGGCTATTCAGCGCGGTGCGGCACCCAGCGAGGTGGCCACTTTTGACGACACCAAACGCTATATCTACAACAATCGCGCCCTGGGCGAGTACGTCCATCGCGATGTCTCATTCCAAGCCTATTTACATGCCGCATTAATGCTGCTGGGTTATGGCCCAAGTGCTTTCGATACTGGTAACCCTTATCGCGCCTTAATCACCAACCAAGGTCCATTTACGAGCCTGGGTGGTCCATTCATTCTCGATATGGTGACCAAAGCGGCCAATCTCGCTTTACAAGCTGCCTGGTCCCACAAATGGCGTGTGCATCGTTTCTTACGCCCTGAAGCATTGGGCGGTCGTATTCATTTCCACATGACCG
>JAKSCJ010000201.1 GCA_022360675.1 Lysobacterales bacterium | reverse complement strand
TGTAGCGGCTGGAAAGCCACATCGTCGGAACACTCCGCCGGACCGTAGGCGTTCATCAACGGAATATTGAAGTGCTCGAACCAGCGTTGGCATAAAGCGTTCGGTAAGGCTTCGCCGGTGGGTAAGACCCAGCGTAGCGATTCCAGACGATGCTCGGAATCGATTAATCCCGGTATTAAAGCGGGTACTACTTCTAAGAGTGAAATGCCACGATTTTCCACCGCTTCGGCTAATCGATAAGGATCTTTGGCGATATCGTCGACAAGAATCTCAACCCGTGCACCTAAAGCCGGAGCGGCGAGGAATTGCCAAACTGAAATATCAAAGCAAGGCGAAGCCGTTTGAGCAATCACATCATCCTTGCTGATGCCTAAGGCTGGCACTTTACCCAGGATGTTATTCAACATGCCTTGCTGCTGAACCATCACGCCTTTGGGCGTGCCGGTGGAGCCGGAGGTGTAGATTACGTAAGCCAAGTTATTGGCCTGAACACGACAGGTTGGGTTGTTGGTATTAGCACAAGTTAGCGCATCGGATAACGCAACCCATTCGCCACCAAAACTCAACTCATGATCTTGACTATGCAAGGCCAAACGCGCGCCGCTTTGTTGCAGAATCTGCTCGATACGCTGCTGCGGATGGTGGATATCCAGCGGCACATAGGCGGCACCGGCTTTGAGAATACCGGCGATCATGCGTAGGTAACTCGCATTGCGCGGGCCGTAAATGGCCACGGTATCGTCGGCATTCACACCTTGTTGAATCAGGGTGTTGGCGATGCGATTGGCGTCGTCGTTGAGCTGGGCGTAGCTCAGGGTTTCTGTGCCATCGCATACGGCAATGGCTTCGGCTTGCTGGGCGACTTGTTGTTCAAACGCCTGCTGCCAACATTCGGCCACGGGGAATTGATGTTCGCTATGGGCCCAGTGTTGTAGCTGCTGTTGTTCTTTGTCGCTTAAGGGATTGAGTTCACCCAAGGTGGCCCCGGGCTGGGTCAGCATTTGGCGCAATAGCTGCATTAGGTGTTGCAGCATGCGGGCTACGGCATCGGCGTCGAAAAGGGCTTCGTCGTAGGTGATTTGCACGCCCAATTCGTCTTCGGGCATTAACACCAGGGTGATGGGGTAATTGGTGTGTACCCGGTGTTCCATATCGGCAACGTCAAAGCTAAAGCCTTGTTGTTTTAAGACGATATCCACCGGCGCGTTTTCAAATACCACCAAGCTGTCGAATAAGGCTTTGCCCTTGGGCGTTTCGGCCCATTCTTGAATCTCCACCAATGGCGTGTGTTCGAATTCGCGTTGTTCCAGGTTGTTGCGTTGAATGGCCTTTAGCCACGCTTTTAAAGGCTGATGAGGCGGTGCCTGAACACGCAAAGGCAAGGTGTTGATGAACAAGCCGATGATTTCTTCAACCGCATCTAATTGGCTGGGGCGGCCAGAGACGGTCACGCCAAACACAACATCTTGGCTGCCGCTGTAATGGCTTAGCAATAAACTCCAAGCGCCTTGCACCACGGTGTTTAAGGTGAGTTCGGCGTGGCGCGCAAAGCGGCTTAAGGCATCGCTTTCAGCGCGACTAAAACGCTGCTGTACATTGGCCACCGAGGCCGGTGCGTAATGGCCTTGGGTTTGTCCTTGTTGATGGCGGCCGTCGTCGATCATCAATGCGGTGGGTTCGTTAAAGCCCGCTAAGCGTTGTTGCCAAAATTGCTTGGCTTTATCGTGATCTTGTTTTTGCAGCCATTGAATATAGTCGCGATACGGCCGGGGTGCCGGAATCTCAATGCTTGTGCCCTGGCGAATGGCCTCGTAATGACGCAGAAAATCCATGGTCACCAGCGAGATGCACCAGGCATCCATCAAGATATGATGAAAGCTGCGTATAAACTCAAAGCGTTCATCGCCCAGGCGCACTAAACGAAAGCGGATCAACTGGGGCTTGCTCATATCAAAGCCCTGTTGGCGTTCTTCAGCAAGCCAGTCTTGGATTTGTTGTTCTTGTTGTTGCGTATCCAAATGACGTAAGTCGTCCACCGCCATGGGCACTTGGGTTTTGCGGTGCACAATTTGCACCGGTTTGGGTGTGCTCTTCCAGGCAAAAGAGGTGCGTAAAGCCGGATGGGTATCCACCACTTTCTGCCAGGCTTGTGCATAGGCTTCGGCTTCGATATGGCCTTGCACCTGATAGCGATCTTGCATCAAATAAATGCCGGTATCGTCGCTCATCAAGGTATGAAACAGCATTCCCTCTTGCATGGGCGAGAGTGGATAGATGGCTTCGATATTTTTTAATTTTGCTGATTTCGCGGCATTCGCCTTGGGTGCGCTGGCCATGTTCGATTTCCTAATCCTGGCGGCTTATCGTTTATTTGTTTGTTTTATTTATTTATTGGGTTTATTTCGCGTTGGCTTTATTCGATCTCGCCCATCAAAGCGGCGAGTTCGTCGTCGTCTAAATCCACATCGATGTGGCTGCTGTCGTCATTGCTTGTTGGTGTTGTGGCTTGTGTGTTGCTCTGCTGGGTGATCGCATTCGGATCACATTCCCGGGCAATAGCAGCGGCATCTTCGATGGTGGGATGATCGAACAGCTCTTGGGGCGTGATTTCCACCCCTTGCTTGGCCGCGCGGGCCACCAATTGCAGCGATAAAATGGAATCACCGCCCAGGTGGAAGAAGTTATCGCGAATTCCCACTTGATCGACTTTCATTAATTCCGCACACAATTGGCACAGAACAATTTCGGCTTCGCTGCGTGGTGCCACGTAGTCGGGCCGTTGCTGCTGTTGGTGATCGTGTTCGTTGGCCAACTGTTGTAAGGCTTGGCGATTCACCTTGCCGTTGGCGGTGATGGGTAGTTGATCCAGCAACATCCAGCGATTGGGCACCATATAGGCGGGTAAGCGCTGATCTAAGAAATGTTGCAGCTGGCTTTCGTCACCATTGTTACTTGCAACACAGGCGATCAACTGAGCGTTTTGGGCAGCACCCGCTTGCTCTTGTTGAACCAAGACGGCACAAGCGGTAACCGCTGGGTGGCTGCTGAGTTGGCGTTCGATTTCGCTCAGTTCGATACGATGACCACGAATTTTCACTTGATGATCGTTACGACCTAAGAACTCAAGCACACCATCAAAGTGTTGGCGTACACGGTCGCCACTGCGATACAGGCGTGCACCATGTTGTTGGCTTAAGGTATCGGGATAAAAGCGTTGTGCGGTTTCCAAGGCTTGTTGGAAGTAACCTCGGGTCACGTTGGCACCACCGATGTACAACTCACCACTCACACCAGGAAAAACCGGGCGCTGTTGTTCGTCTAAGACATACAGCTGAGTACCGGGAATGGCCTGGCCGATGGGCACAAAGCGATGTTGATGAGTGTTGCTTTCGTGTTTTTTATTCGCTGTTTCGAACGTATGCGCACAACACCAAACCGTGGCCTCGGTGGGGCCATATTCGTTCACCAAAGGAATATCACTTTGCTGTTGGTGTTTTTCCACCAAGGTGCTGGGGCAGGCCTCGCCAGCAACAATCACAGTTTTAAGACTGCTACAGTCTTGGTGAATGTTTTGATCCAACATGGCGCGATACAAAGCGGGTAAGCACAACAGGTGGCTCACCTGATAACGCTTCATCAACACACTCAAACCTAAAATATTCAGTTCTTCTTTAGGCTCGGGCAAACATAAAGTGGCACCGGTACATAAGCTCCAAAAAATGCCCGCCACTGAACTATCAAAAGCCAACGACGACAACACCAAGAAGCAGCTGGGTTGATGTTGGTAATACTGAATACGGGCGGCGGTGGAGGCCATTAAATTACCGTGACTCACCGCCACGCCTTTGGGCTTACCGGTGGAGCCTGAGGTAAAGAGCAAGTAGGCCAGCTGCTCCTTATGCAAAGGAAGGCTGGGGTTCTCGCAGAGAATCTGATCTTTATGACAATCAGTTGGTAGCTTGATCTCGACGCTATTGTGATTCTGCGCGTAGGAAACAATCGCTACTGCTTGCTGTGAATCGGATTCCCCATGGCTTAATAGCTGTGTCCCGGCATCGGCTTCGGCGCTTAAGATTAACGCTAACTGGCCTTG
>JAKSCJ010000481.1 GCA_022360675.1 Lysobacterales bacterium | reverse complement strand
GGCGTGGGGCACGCGAATGCGAAATTGCTGATGACCGCTTTGCGCGCCTGCCAGCAGGGCAGGAGGCAGCGCTAAAGCTTCTAATAACGCTTCAGGTGTGCTGATAGCCTGCTGCAACTGATGACGCCAATTGGGCTTGTTGGACGACAATTGCTGACTCAATGGGTGTGTTCGCGCTACCATATAGGGCTTTATCCGCCGTTTCTTGTGCGCCACCGACCTGAATCCACGGCTATCAAACCTTGCTGCAGCCAGTGCTGCGGCCGGTTTTCGTGCAGGTGAGGCGTTTTTGGAGTTAACACATCATGGCTAGTTATAGCACTAATGAATTCCGTAGCGGTCTGAAACTGCTGATCGATGGCGATCCCTACAATATTGTAGAGAATGAGTTCGTCAAACCGGGCAAAGGCCAAGCCTTCAATCGGGTCAAGATCCGTAATCTCAAGACCGGTCGCGTTATTGAACGCACGTTTAAGTCGGGCGAATCGGTAGAAGCGGCTGATATTTTCGAGCAAGAAGTGCAATACCTGTACAGCGATGGCGAGTTCTGGCACTTCATGGATCCTGAAACCTTCGAGCAAATGCAAGCCAGCGAAAACGTGGTTTCTGATGCTGTGCAATGGTTGAAAGAAGAAGACATTTGCCGGGTCACTCTGTTTAACGGCGAACCGCTGCACATCGAGCCGCCCAACTTTGTTGAGCTGAAAATCGTCGAAACCGATCCCGGTGTGCGTGGCGATACCTCTGGCGGTGGCGGTAAACCTGCCAAGCTGGAAACCGGCGCTACCGTGCGCGTACCTTTGTTTGTAAACGAAGGTGAAGTGATTCGTGTGGATACCCGTACTGCCGAGTACGCCTCGCGAGTAAAAGACGCCTAAGCGTTCACTTCGACAATCTGATTTCTTAACCCAGGCCATTCTTTGTAATGGCCTGAGTTTTAAAGGGCGCCCGTAAGCCCTGCTAAAGCGTAATCACCGATTACTGTGGTGGTTTCAATCGGCTTTAGGAAACACG
>JAKSCJ010000145.1 GCA_022360675.1 Lysobacterales bacterium | reverse complement strand
GCCCGATTCACAAAACATTGCCTTTAACGATCAACAAGGTTACATCCGTACGGTGAACCTGAAAGGTGATGTGAAAGAAGTGGTCCATAACGAGTACCGCAGCGCCAGCGGTTCGCATTGGTCGCCCGATTCCCAATGGCTGACCTATGCCGCCAACGAAGGTAACGACTTAAGTTACAGCGTGTATGTGTGGTCGTTGAAAACGGGTAAAACCCAGCGCGTAAGTGATGGCTTCTTCAGCGCTTTTGCGCCCAAGTTCAGTCCCGATGGCCAATACCTGTATTACGTGTCTGATCGCGAATTTGCACCGCAAATTGGTTCTTATGAATGGAACTATGTGCTGAACCGCGAAAGCTATGTTTATGGTGTGGCCTTAAACAAAGCGGCGGCTAATCCTTTCGCGCCACGCAATGACGAAACCACCATTAAAGCCGACGACAGCAAAGATGGCGGCGATAAAGACGAAAGCAGCGATGTTCAAGTCAAGATCGACTTCGACGGCATCAGCCAGCGCGTCTTTAAAGTGCCCAGTGATGCGGCCAATATCGCCTGGATTCACGTCACCGACGATCACATTCTGCAAGTCACCACCGGTGCTTTCTACTATGGTCGCCAAAGCGATCAAACGGTGAATCTGTATGCCTTCGATATTAAAGAGCGCGAAGGCAGCGTGTTAGCTGAAGACATTCAAGGTGTGCGTATCGCGGCGAATAACGAATTCGCCATGGTGCGCAGCGGCGGTGGTTTCCAACGCATTGCCTTGGCCAACAAAGACGACTCTGAAAGCATTAAAACCGACAACATGGTGGTGTATCGCGCACCCACCGATGAGTGGTTGGTGGTGTTCGATGAAGTCTGGCGTCGTTTCCGCGATTTCTTCTACGTGCCCAATATGCATGGTTACGATTGGGAGGCCATTCGCGATCAATATCGTCCTTTAGTGGCCCATGTTTCCACCCGCGAAGATTTAAATTATCTAATGGGTGAAATGATCGCTGAGTTGAACGTGGGCCATGCCTATGTTTCCGGTGGTGATTTACAAGCCGGTGATCGTTCGCGCGTTGATCTCTTAGGTGCCCGTTTTGAACTGGATGAAGGCAGTAAGCGGTATCGTGTTGCGCATATCTTTAACGGTCAAAACGAAGAAAGTAAGTATCGTTCGCCCTTAACTGAAGTGGGTGTAAACGTAAGCGAAGGCGATTATATTTTGGCCATCGATGGCCAAGATTTAAGCGCCGAGCAAAACCCATACGAGCTGCTGACCGATCGCGGTCGTCAAGCCGTTGAGTTACTGGTCAACAGCAAGCCCACCAGCAAAGGTGCGCGTAAAGTTCTGGTGAATCCGATTTCCAGCGAAGGTGATTTGGTTTACCTGGAATGGGTGCAAAAGAACTACGACTATGTGCAAGAGAAGACCGACGGCAAAGTGGGTTATTTGCACATTCCCGACATGGGTTCCAATGGTATCTATGAGTTCATCAAATGGTACTACCCGCAAATTCGTCGCCAGGGTTTAGTGGTCGACGTGCGCGGTAATGGTGGCGGTAATGTTTCGTCCATGTTGATTCAGCGTTTGGCTAAGCGTCCCTTGGGTTATGGATATCAAGCCCATAACAAAGGCTCTGATACCTATCCGCCCCAGGCCTTCAACGGCCATATGGCAGCGTTGATCAGCGAAACTTCGGCTTCTGATGGCGACATCTTCCCCTACTTCTTCCGTGAAGCGGGCTTAGGTCCTTTGATCGGCAAGCTGACTTGGGGCGGTGTTGTGGGCATTAGCGGTCGTGGTCCGTTGATGGATGGCGGCGATGTATTTGTGCCTGAGTTTGGTATGGGCCAAGCCGGTAAAGGTTGGATTATCGAAGGCGAAGGCGTACATCCCGATATCGAAGTGGAAAATGACCCCACCGGTAAAGGCGATGCCCAGTTAGATCGTGGTATTGAAGAAGTGCTTAAGCAGATCCGCAATGATCCGCCCGAGTTCTACCAAAAACCACCGTCACCGGTGAAAACTCAATAAGCTTAGCTTCATAAACATCAAAGCGAATTCATACCGATTGGCTTTGATGCATTGAGTCGATGCTATAAACCGCCGCGCTTTCTATTGAAGGTGCGGCGGTTTTTTTCGCTGTTTTTTCAATCTCTCCTCTATAATCTAAGCTCCACCGTGTTAGGGAATATAAGGACGGTTTGGCGATGCGTGTGTATGTGAAGTGCTTGATATTAGCGGTAGCGCTGTGGGCCAGTAATAGCTGGGCCAGTGGCCAGGTGCGTTTGGCGGTGGCGTCGAAT